>DAIDKG010000537.1 GCA_027450125.1 Bordetella sp.
CGCCACGGTCGTGCGCTTGGCATAGCGCGGGCTGAAGATTTCGGACAGCGGCCCCCTGCGGTTCGCTGCGGCTGCCTCGGCACGGCTTTCAGCCTGGCGCCACTTGTCGGACTCCTTGACGCGCAGCAGCACGATGATGGAGACGATGACCGGCACGGCGCCGGTCAGGAACATGGCGCGCCAGCCATAGTGCGCGCCGATGGTGTAGTTCAGCGCCGCGGCGAGGAAGAAGCCCGTGTAATAACCGGTCTGCAGATAGCCCGCGCCCATCTTGCGGCGGTCCTCAGGCCAGGCTTCGGCGACATAGGTGCCGGCCAGCGCCCACTCGCCGCCGATGCCCACGCCGGCCAGGAAACGATACAGGCCGAGTTCCCAGATCGTGTGCGAGGTCGCCGCGAGCCCCGTGAACACCGCGAACATGAAAATGGTGGCCGCGAGCACCTTGGTGCGCCCGAACCGGTCCGCGAGCGGGCCCCATATGAAAGACAGGCCCCAACCGACGAGGAACAGGGCGAAAAGGATCGAACCGACCAGGCCGATGGTGGCGGGAGTCGCCTTGTAGCCCGAATTGGGCAGCAATTCGGTCAGCGCCGGCGCCATCACCAAGGCGTAGATCACCGAGTCCATGCCATCGAGCGTCCATCCTGCCCAGGCCCCCCAGAAACCGGTGATCTGGGCGCGGGTGAGCGGCGTACGCCTGGTGCGCGCGCCGACCGCGCCGGCGTTGTCTAGTGTCTCCATCATTCCTCCTTAGGGATTTCTCGAATGCGCCGATACATTGTCGTGCGCGTGAATCGAAGCCGGGGCGCGCGGCCCTGGCATGCCGCGAATTTACGAATCGACAGCCTGCACATCAATCAAGCAAAGCGTGCATACATTACTATCAGAGTAACGATCCGAGTAGCCTGCATTCGGCCGAAAGCGCCAGCAGATTGGGATCGCGCTCGCGGTTGCGCTGCATGACCAGCACGATATGCTGGTCGATGGCATAGCGTTCGGCCAGGGGGATCAGCTGCACCTTGGGGCTGAAATCGGCCACGCGGCGCGGCAGCAGGGCATAGCCGACGCCGCCGCTCACCAGGTTCATGAGCGAGAAAATGTCGCCCACGCGCAGCGCGATCTCCGGCTCGAAGCCGGCCTTGCCGAAAGCCACCATGAAGTCGTGGTAAGTCGCGAAATCGTCGCCGAGCGCGACGAACTTCTCGCTGCGCACCGCCTGCAGGTCGATCTCGGCCGAGCCGGCGTAGGGTGAATCGAGGGGCGCGGCAAAGAAGATCCGGTCGTCGAACATGGGCACGGTGAGCAGGTCCGGATTGCGCAGCGGCTCGCCCAGGGCGATGATGATGGCATCGAGCTGGCCGTCCTCCAGCTTGGTCAGGAGACTGCCGTTCGAACCCAGCGTCAGCTCGATGTCGAGCGCGGAGCGGCGCGTCTTCAGGCCCACCAGCACGTGCGGCAAGGTGCCCACCGTCATCGAATACAGGCAGCCTATCTTGAGCACTGTCGAGGAAAAGCCCGCCGCCTCGCGGGTGCGGCGCACGCCGTTTTCGCATTCTTCCAGGATGCGCTCCACATGCTCTGCGAACACATGAGCGGCAGGCAGCGGTATCAGCTTGCGCCCGTCGCGCTTGAACAGGGGGCAGCGCAGTCCTTCTTCCAGCGTATGCAGCGCGCGGTGCACGCTGACCGTGCTCTGTCCCATTGCTTCCGATACCCGCGCCAGGTTGCCCAGCGTCATGAAGGATTGAAACACCTCCAGTTTCTTGAGCGTGATGTCTTCGTCGATTGCCATGGCTCCCGTCTCCACCGGCTTGTTGGCTGCGTTCGTGCGCCGCGCTGGCCGGTCCGCACATTGTTTCATTAACCTGGGATTAATAAAACCGCGGCCAGCTTGATTGAAGCGCCACAACCGCCGGCATAGAGTGCAAGGCGTCCAATCACTCACGGCTGGAGCTGCCCATCCATGCAAGCGATGTCCACCAATCCGGCCATCCCGGCCCAATGGCGGCGGCGGCGCGACGAGAAAGAGCGCCGCCTGGCCGCGGTCCGGCGGATCGCGCGCGGCAAGACCATTCCGACCGGCGATATCGTCGCCGCCCTTGAAACGCTGATCGCTCCGGGCGACCGCGTCGCGCTCGAAGGCAACAACCAGAAGCAGGCCGATTTCCTGTCGCGCTCGCTGGCCAAGGCCAGCCCCGAACGACTGCACGACCTGCACATGATCATGCCCAGCGTCAGCCGCGCCGAGCACCTGGACCTGTTCGAGGCCGGCATCGCGCGCAAGCTCGACTTCTCCTTCGCCGGCCCCCAGAGCCTGCGCATCAGCCAGCTGCTGGCCGACGGCCTGCTGGAAGTGGGTGCCATCCATACCTATATCGAGCTCTACGCGCGGCTGGTGGTGGACCTGATCCCGAACGTCGCGCTGGTGGCCGGGTTCAAGGCCGATCGCGAAGGCAACCTCTACACCGGCCCCAGCACCGAGGACACGCCCGCGCTGGTGGAGCCCGCCGCGTTTTCAAACGGCATCGTGATCGCGCAGGTCAACGAAATCGTCGACGACCCGTCCGATCTGCCGCGCGTGGACATACCGGGCTCGTGGGTCGACTTCATTGTGCAGGCCGACAGGCCCTTTTACATCGAAC
>DAIDKG010000538.1 GCA_027450125.1 Bordetella sp.
TACTGGTATCAAATACTTGAACACTGGGATCTGGCATCTGGTTATGCCCAATGAAACCTGCATCCAAATAGCCAGATACGTCAATGCTGGCAGATTTGAATATGGCCTGTCCGGTGGGGATGACGATGGCCGCCGCCAGCAGCGGCCCCAGCGACGAGCCCAGGTTGCCGCCGACCTGAAAGAGCGATTGCGCCAGGCCGTGCCTGCCGCCCGAGGCCATGCGCGCCACGCGCGAGGATTCCGGGTGGAATACCGACGACCCCGTGCCCACCAGGCACGCGGCCAGCACCAGGAAGCCGAAGGACGGCGCCATCGACAGCATCAGCAGGCCCGACAACGTAAAACCCATGCCCACCGCCAACGAATACGGCAGGGGTCTCTTGTCCGTGTAGACGCCTACGCAGGGTTGCAGCAGCGAGGCCGTGATCTGGTAGGCCAGCGTCAGCAGGCCGATCTGCGCGAAACTGAGCGAGAAGTTGTCCTTGAACATGGGATACAGCGCCAGCAGGATGGACTGGATCATGTCGTTCATCAGGTGCGCCGCGCTGATGGCCCCCAGCACCTTGAAAGCGGTGGACTGGGCGTTGGGATCGCCGGCGGCGGGCTGGCCGGGCAAAGCGCCCGGGGCAGAGGTCTGCAGTACAGTGCTCATGGGACACTCGGGTAAAAGAGGATATCTTGCTGATTGGATATAGTGTAATTGGACGAAAAACAAGGGAAGTGACAAGTTTCGTCGAAAAAGTGACACTCACGCCATGCCAGCCTTCCCACCCACCTCCGCCCCTTGGCGCAGCATCGACGCCGGCGACTACCAGCACGTGCCGCGCAGCGTCACGGCCATGGCCAAGGAATTCAGCGTCGGTTCGAGCACCGGTCCGCATAGCCACGTCCGCGGCCAGCTGATTTATGCCGTGACAGGCAGCATGCAGGTCAGGACCGCGCACGGTCTCTGGCCCCTGCCCGCGCGACGCGCCCTATGGGTGCCACCCGGCGTCGAGCACGCCGTGCACATGCTGGGCGACGTTTCCATGCGCACCCTGTACCTGGCCGCCGACGCCGCATCCAGCCTGAGCGGCGAATGCTGCGTGCTGGAAGTCTCGAACCTGCTGCGCGAACTCATTCTCAGCCTGGCGGCCGAACCCATCGAATATGCGATCGACGGCCGCAGCGGCCAGATCGCAGCCCTCATCCTCACCGAGCTTGCGCTGGCCGTGCGCGTTCCCCTGCACATTCCCTGGCCGCAAGACCGGCGCCTGCAGGCCGTCTGCCAGGCCATCGTCAAACAGCCCGGGCTGCGCCGCACCGTGGACGACTGGGGGCACGAGGTCGGCGCAAGTGGACGCACGCTGATCCGCCTGTTCCAGGCGCAACTGGGCCTGAACTTTCACGAATGGGTACAGCAGGTGCGGCTGGCCGACGCGCTGAGCCGGCTGTCCATGGGCCAGTCCATCGCGCGCATCGCTGCCGAACTGGGTTACCGGAGCCCCAGCGCCTTCGCGGCCATGTTTCGCCGCGCGCTGGGCGCCTCGCCCCATCATTACTTGCATCAAACCGTTTCAAACGTAGCGGTGTGCAAGACATAGAACCCAAGCTGTTCCAAGCCGTTTCCCTTTTCCCGAAGAACCGAACCCGCGCCTGCGATAATAGGATATGCACAGTTCGCCACGCCCCCCGTCGCATCGCCCCTCGTCGCAGCGTCCTGCGTCCTCGCCCTCTCCGTCCCGCTCAGGCATTCTGGTCAAGCTCGCCGTGTTCGGCGTCGGCCTTGCCGGCTGCGGCGCGCTCATGCTGGGGCTGGCCATCGCCCTGGCCTGGCCCAGCCTGCCCAATCTGCACGCCATGACCGACTACCGGCCCGACGTGCCGCTGCGCGTGTATACCGCCGACCACGTCCTCATCGGCGAATTCGGCGAAGAGCACCGCAACGTGACGCCCTTTGCCCAAATCCCCCAGATCATGAAGGACTCGGTGCTGGCCGCCGAGGACGACAGGTTCTACCAGCACGGCGGCGTCGAATGGGCGGACGTGTTCCGCGCGGCCCTGACCAACATCATCCACATGTCCAAGGTCCAGGGCGCCAGCACCATCACCATGCAGGTGGCGCGCAATTTCTACCTGTCAGACGAAAAAACCTACGGCCGCAAATTCTACGAACTGCTGCTCACCTACAAGATCGAATCGCAGCTCACCAAGGACCAGATCCTCGAGCTGTACATGAACCAGATCTACCTGGGCCATCGCGCCTACGGTTTCGCGGCCGCGGCGCGCACCTATTTCGGCAAGA
>DAIDKG010000539.1 GCA_027450125.1 Bordetella sp.
CGCGAAGCCGCCAAGCTGGGGTTTTCAACGGCTTTGATTCCCAAGGCCAATGCGCCCAGGCAAGCGATCGAAGGGCTGGAAATCTGGGCGGTCGATCGCCTGGATGCCGCCCTGGAAAAATTGAGATAAGCAAAGTCCCCGTCCCTGCGGCCCTGCGGCTCGCCGTCCTGCGGGGCGCGCTTTTCCCGCAGGCGCAGCGGCGGCAAAAAATAATTTCACGGGACTGTGAACCTTTATCGAAGCGCCCACTCCAAAGCCCTGTATGCATGAGTTGTCCGGCAGTTGCGCCGGGTCTCAGGCAGCCGGGCCGGCGGGCCCGTCACTATCATAGGAGTTCTCGCCATGACCAAATCGCGTATCGCCCTGATCCTGTCCGCTTCGGCTCTGTGCATGGGCCTGGCTGCCGCCCCGGCCGCTTCGTTCGCCGCTACCCATGCGGCTCACGCCACCAAGGTCGCTGCCAAGAAGGTCGCTGCCAAGAAGACCGTCAAGAAGGCCCCGAAAAAGGCCCACAAGAAGGCTGCTGCCAAGAAGTAATCGGCCAAGCGCAGGTTTTCTGCGATCGTTATAAGGCGAGCCGGCGGTTCGTCCTGGGTTGCGCGGTCATCCGCGTCCAGGCGAACCGCCGGATTGCCATCTGGCGTCCGAGAGCCGCCTCAGCGTGCGCCAGTACCACGCATGCAATAGCAGGGCCGACAGGCCCAGGCCTATCATGGCCATCAGCCACAGGCTTCCGGCTCCCGTGTGGGCGCCCGGCATGAGCAGGGCGATGATCCGGTCCAGTCCCCCTCGGCCCGGGCCGAAGCCAAACCACCATCCGCCCAGCAATCCCACAACGGCCAGCGCCACTACCTGGATCAGCAGCGGCATGAGCGCGATCTTGTAGGCGCGCAGCAGATAGGCATTGGTGCACTGGAAGGCGTCGCACAAATGAAAGACGGGCATCAGCATCACCAGGCTGCTCGCGGCCGCGGCGACCCGGGCGTCGCTGGTGTAGGCCTCGATGATGAGCGGCCGGCCCGCCAGCACCGCGAGCGATGTCAGCAGGGCGCCCAGCATCGCCAGCGCCAGGCTGGCCAGGCCCGTGCGCCGCGCCAGGGGCTGGTTGCCGGCCCCGACCGCCTGCGCCGTCACGGCCGCGCCAGCCACGCCGATGGACATGGGCATCATGTAGCAAAGCGCCGCCAGGTTGGACATGATCTGATGCCCGTCCAGCACGTAAGTGCCTTCGCGCGCCACCAGCAGGGCCATGAAGGTGAAGGACGACACTTCGATCAGATACGAGCCGCCCATGGGCAGGCCCAGCCGCAGCAGTTCCTTGAGCGGCTGCCATTGCGGCCGGCCCAGCCGCAGGCGAAACGGCGCGAAGCTGCGGTTGCGCAGCACATACCAGAGGCCCGCGAGCAGGCCGATCCATGAAACCAGGGCGGTCGACAGCCCTGCGCCCGCTGCGCCCATCGCGGGCATTCCGAGGTGGCCGTAGATCAAGAGCCAGTTGAAGAACGCCTTGAGCACGATCGTGGACAGGTTGATCAGCATCGCCACGCGCGGGCGCGATACGGCGCTGCCCAGCGCATAGACGGTGCGAAATATCAGCGTCGCGGGCAGCGCCAGCGTCAGCGTGTCCAGATAGGCGACCATGCGCTCGCGCACGCCGGGATCGACATGTCCCGACATGGCCAGCCAGACGTCGGGAAACTGCATGAGCGCGCCGCCCAGCACCGACAGGACCAGCGCCAGCCAGACGCCCTGGCCCCACAGGCGTCCCACTTCGTGGTGGCGCTTGGCGCCATAGTGCTGGGCCAGGATGGGAATGAGCGCGTGCAGCACCCCCATCAGGCCGACGAAGACGGTGATGTAGATCGAGACCGACAGCGACATGGCCGCCAGGTCGTCCGGGCTCGAGTGGCCGGTCATGGCGGTGTCGAGCACGCCGAAGGCGACGCTCGCCCATTGGCCTATCAGCACCGGCCAGGCCTGGCGCATGATGTTCAGCATGGTCGCGCCCAGGCTCTGCACGGGCGCTCGGGACAGCGCGGTCATTGATAGCCGGACGGCACGCGTAGCAGGCGGAAGATCTCGTTGGGGTCGGCGCGGCGGCCGCCGCGCCAGATTTCCTGCACGTTGTTGTCGTGGGTGTAGTCGGCCGTGCCCCTGGCCAGCGCCTGCCGGGTGGTTTGCTGCAACACCAGCGTGCATGCCGGGTCGTAGGGGAAGTTCAGGTTCTGGAACACCAGGAACGAGGCGCGCTGGCCGGCGCCAAGGCCGTCGCCGCGCACGCATTCGCCAGGCTTCACGTTGGCCTTGAGCACCGCGGCCAGTTCGGCCGAAGCCGTCCGGTAGCTGCGCGCGTAGTTCACGACCGGCTGCCACAGCAGCACCAGCAGGCCCCAGGTGGCGGCCAGGCCGCTGGCCGAGAGTATGGTGCCGCGCCAGAGCGCGGTGGGCTGTGCGCGAAAGCGCCAGACGATGAGCGCGATCCAGGCGGCCGTGATGCCGGCCGCGAGCAGCAATGCGATCCAGGAGATGGGTGGCACGTAGCCGGCCGTATGGCGGGCGATATTGTGGGAAATTCCCGTGGGCACGCCGAACAGCACCGCCACCCAGGCCAGCCAGGCGGTGATTGCCGTGAGCGAAAAACACATCACGGCAAACCAGTCCAGGGTGTTGATCACGCCGCGGCGCAGGGTGGGCAGCGACATCGCGGCCAGCGAGGCGCAGGGCACGGCCAGCATGATGTAGACACCGTCGTCCGGGTCGGCCACGAAGAACAATTGCAGCAGCGCGCAGATGAGCAGCGCCAGCGCCGGCCAGATGTGCGCGGCAAACAGCCAGTTGCGCCATTGCCAGACGGCCACCAGCACCAGGGGCCAGGTCGGCCACAGGAACCAGGCCAGGTCGCGCAGCGCGCGGCCGCTGTGATTGAATTCGGGCCAGGCATAGAACCCCAGATTCCACGACTTCCAGCTGCGGATCCAGTAGCTGCTTTGATGGGTGGCGGGGATCCACCAGGCGAGGATGAGCGCCACGGCCACCAGGGCGGCCAGGGGCAGCCAGCCCAGGCGCTTGCGCAGCGCGCCGGGTGGCATGAATGCGAGCAGCGCGCCCGCCATCATGGGAATGCCGCCCGGCCATCCGCGCGTCAGGAAGCTGCCGGCAATTGCCGCGCCCAGCGTCAGCGCACCCGTGAAGGGTTTGTCGGGAATGCGGGTGAGGGCATAGAACACCAGCGCCTGCCAGGCCATCACCGCGGGCAGCGCCGAGGTTTCGTGCATGTGCTGCAGAATGCCGACTGTGGCCAGCAGCAGCAGCAGCGCCGCGTCGGCCAGCATGCGGCCGTAGGCGCGCGGCGGCGGCTCGCCGCCGAAGGGCAGCGCCAGGGGCTGGGCCTCGGCTCGCCGGCCCACCAGATACGTGCCGTACCAGACGCTGCCCGCGCTCATGGCGAACCAAAGCAGATTGGGCAGGCGGCTGGCGGTGAATTCGCCCAGGAGCGGGCCGAACAGCTTGATCGCAACGGCGCCGACCCAGGTGATCATCGGGCCGTCCTGCGCATAGGCCAGATGGCCGATCTGCGGCTGCAGCCATGCGCCTTCGCGCAGCGCGGTCATCATGGTGGCCAGGCCCACCACGTCGTCCGTCTTCCATGGGTCCCGCATGAAGAGCCCGGCCACCACGTAGGCAAGCGCCAGCCCGATCAGGGCCAGCCGCGGCAGTTTCGTGGCGCCCAGCTCGGTCAGGCGGGCAGGGGTGGAGCGAGTCATGGAAGGCACGGGATGAAGTGCGGGATCAATAGTCTTGCTATCGTCTCACGGGAGGAAAAAAAAGCAGCCCGGTCGGGCTGCTTTTTTGCCGCCGGGCGCCCCAAGGCAAACAAGCCGAAGACGCAGCGCGGGGTTTTTTCCTTGCAGCATACGGCAACGCTGCGCGGTCGGCCGGGGGCGGTCAGGCCTTGGCGGCGCCGGTGGTGCGGGCGAAGCGGGCGCGGAACTTCTCGACGCGGCCGGTTTCGACGATGCGCGTTTGCGCGCCGGTGTAGAAGGGGTGCGACTTGGAGGTCACGTCGCACTTGAAGAGCGGATAGGTCTGGCCGTCCAGCTCGACGGTCTCGCGGGTGTTGATGGTCGAACGGGTCACGAACTTGTCGCCCGTCTGGACGTCCATGAACACCACTTCGCGGTATTCGGGATGTATGCCTTCTTTCATGGGGATTTCCTGGCTAGGAGTTAGGGTCGCCAACCGGGAACTCGCGCATGGCCCGCGCATCTGCGCGCCTTGCCCCGTTCCCGATCACGTATCCGAAAAAACTGAACTCAAAATTCTAACCCGCCGCGCAAGATAAGCGCAAGTCGTGGTTTTTATTGGATTTCTTGGGCACCTACTGCGCGATCAGCCCCAGTTGCGCCATGGACACCACTTCCCCGGCGGCGACGATCAGGTGATCGAGCAGCCGCACGTCCACCAGGGCCAGCGCGCGGCGCAGCTGCAGGGTCAGGTCCAGGTCGGCCTGGCTGGGCTGGGCCAGGCCCGACGGGTGATTGTGCGCCAGGATGAGGGCGGCCGCGTGGTGGCGCAGCGCCTCCCGGACCACCTCCCTTGGGTAGACGCAGGCCTGCGCCAGAGTTCCGCGCGCCAGTTCGCCGGTGGCGATCAGGTTGAGCCGGTTGTCCAGGTAGAGGGCGATGCAGTGCTCCACCGTGCAATGGCCCAGGGCGATGCGGCAGTATTGCCTGACCCGGTCGGGATGGGAGAGGGCGTCCAGGCGCTGCAGGTCCTCTTCTGCGGCGCGGCGCGCCAGTTCCAGCACGGCCGCCAGGGTGCAGGCCTTGGCCGTGCCCAGCCCCTGCACGGCGCGCAGCGCGTCAGGCCCTGCGCCGAACAGGCCGCGCAGGCCGCCAAACCGCTGTATCAGCTGGCCGCCCAGTTCGACCGCGTTCAGCCCCCGGGTGCCGGTGCGCAGCGCCACCGCCAGCAGTTCCGCGTCGCTGAGCGCGGCCGCGCCCTGGCGCATCAGTCTTTCGCGGGGAAGCTGGCTGCCGGGCAGGCTTTCGGCCAGGTTCATGTTTTCGGCTCCAGGGACGGGAAAACGCAAGGGGTGTGCGGAGGCTGCTTCATTACGCTCTAAAATCAGGGTTTGCGAACAATTGACCAGGGTGGCAGAACTTGAACGCCCCGAGTGCCGAAGTGAACAATTTGATCCGTGCGGATTCCTACCTGACCCTGCACTACCGCATCGTGCTGGCCTCAGGCCCGGCCGAGGGCGAGGTCTTCATCGATACCTTCGACGGCCGTCCGGCCACCTTGCAGATGGGCAGCGGCCAGTGGTCTCCCGACATGGAAGCCGCGCTGATCGGCCATGGCGAAGGCGAGCGTTTCAGCGTCACGCTGCCGCCCGCGGCTGCCTACGGCGAGCGCAACCCCGAGCTTGTCCAGCGCGTCTCGCGTGCCATGTTGAGCGAGCATGCAGGCGAAGATGCCTCGTTCGATCCGGGCGACATGGTCGAATTCGCTGCGCCCAACGGCGGCCGTTACTCGGGCATACTCAAAGAGATCAACGGCGAGTGGGCGCTGTTCGACTTCAACCATCCGCTGGCCGGCAATGCCCTGACGCTGGACGTCGCCATTCTGGGAGTGCTTTGATGACTGGTGCTGCAGCGACGGTCATGCAGCCTGGCGCGGAGGTCGTCCTGGCCCAGCCGCGCGGCTTTTGCGCCGGGGTGGATCGCGCCATCGAGATCGTCGAACGCGCGCTCGCGCTGCACGGCGCCCCCATCTATGTGCGCCACGAGATCGTGCACAATCGCTACGTGGTGTCCGACCTGCGCGCCAAGGGGGCGGTGTTCATCGACGAACTGGACCAGGCCCCCACCGGGTCCATCGTGGTGTTCTCGGCCCACGGCGTATCCAGGGCGGTGCGCGCCGAAGCCGAAAGCCGCGGCCTGCGCGTCTTCGACGCCACCTGCCCGCTGGTTACCAAGGTTCACATCGAGGTCGCGCGCATGCGCGCGGCCGGCCGCGAGATCATCATGATCGGCCACAAAGGGCATCCCGAGGTCGAAGGCACGCTGGGCCAGTCCGAGGGCGGCATGCACCTGGTGGAGACGGCCGAGGACGTGGCGCAGTTGCAGATCCGCGATCCGGACAACCTGGCCTTCGTCACGCAGACCACGCTTTCGGTCGATGACGCTGCTGCGGTGTCGGCCGCGCTCAAGGCGCGCTTTCCGCGGATCGTCGAGCCCAAGAAAAGCGACATCTGCTATGCCACGCAGAACCGCCAGGACGCCGTCAAGATCATGGCGCCCGGTTGCGACGTGGTGCTGGTGGTGGGCAGCGTCAACAGCTCCAACTCCAACCGCCTGCGCGAAGTGGCCGAGCGCAAGGGCGCATCGGCCTATCTGGTCGACGGTGCGGACTCCATCGATCCGGCCTGGCTGGCGGGCAGCCGCAGCGTGGGCATCACGGCCGGCGCCTCCGCGCCCGAGCTGCTGGTGCAGCAGGTCGTGGCCCGCGTCAAAGAGCTGGGTGCGGTGTCGGTGCGCACCATGGAAGGTCTGCAAGAGAGCGTGTCCTTTCCCCTGCCCAAGGGGCTGTCGCGCAAATCGGCGCAAGTCGAAAACCTGGACTGAGCGCCCAGGCCGGACCCGCATGCGGCGCTGGCCTGTTCCCTGAACAGGAATACGGAAATTCCTCTTGCAGCATGATCGCCAACAACAACACACCACGATCGATGTTTTCAAGATTCTTCCGATGGACACCGGCGATCCGCGCAGGCTTGGCCGTGCGGGCGGTCGTGGCGCTGCTGCT
>DAIDKG010000540.1 GCA_027450125.1 Bordetella sp.
CTGCAGCGGCGGCATGCCGTGCGCCTGGGCCAGTTCGATCTGCTGCGCCGAGGCACCCGGCGCCCGGCAGCCGGCCAGTGCCGCCTGCTGGGCATCGGCCAGGTGCGCCATCAGTTGCAGATAATCGGCCACGGGGCTGTCCTGGGCCAGCTTGCGCAGCCGGGCGGCGCGCGCCGCGAACACCGCATCGCGCTGGGGCAGCCTCACCCGCGCGATACGGTTGTGATCGAGGTCTTCGATTTCGCCACGGGAAAGAATGCGCTGCAAGGCAATCTCCAAAAACTGACGGCCATCGAAACCGATGACCGTCAAAGTATAAGTCGCCAGGCCGCCGGCGCCGCGGAACCGGCGCGGCAAACCGCGCAAGGGGCGCGCTACTTGCGCGAAACCTCGCGGAACCAGGCCCGGTGGTGCTTCCAGGCCCAGCCCGGCGTCACCGTCCCGCGCACCATCGCCCGCACCGATCCCTTGACCCAGATCGCCGCGTAGACGTGCACGATGATCGCGCAGATCATGCCGAAGGCGCACAGCGCATGCAGCACGGACGCCGCGCGCACCACGCCAACGGGGAAATACAGCGAGAAATACGCGCGCCAGATCACGATGCCCGAAAGCAGCAGCCCGATCATGCACAGGACCAGCACATGAAACAGCAGTTTCTGCCCGCCGTTGTACTTGCCCACTTCCGGCAGGTTCTCGTCGCGTTTGGCCAGCACGTCCTTGTATTTGCCCAGCCATTGCCGGTCGGCCGCGGTCATGCGGTTGTCCCTGGCCATGCGCCAGGCGAGAAGCAGGAACGAGACGAACATCGCCAGGCCCACGAAGGGATGCAGAATGCGGGTCCACGGCCCGCCGCCGAACAGGCTGGCCAGCCAGAAGAAAGCCGGATGGAACAGCGCCAGGCCGGACAGCGCCAGCAACACGAAGCAGATGGCGGTAAACCAGTGATTGCTGCGCTCGCCGGCGCTGTATCGCTGTATGAGCTTGCGGTCGCGACTCATGATTGCCTCTCCTCTTCGGCCTTGCGCTCGTCCTCCTCGGACGTCTCGTTGGGGCCGACGCGGACATAATGGAAGAACCCGGCCAGCGCCGACAAGGCCATGACGGCCACGCCCAGCGGCTTGGCGATGCCTTTCCAGAACGACACCATGGGACTGATGTGCGGATCCTGCGGCAGGCCGTGATAGAGCTGCGGCTTGTCGGCATGGTGCAGCACGTACATCACGTGAGTGCCGCCCACCCCCTGCGGATCGTACAGGCCGGCATGCTCGAAACCGCGCGATTTCAGGTCCTCGATGCGACGGGCGGCATGCGCGTGCATGTCGTCCTTGGAGCCGAAGGTGATGGCGCCGGTGGGACAGGTCTTGACGCAGGCGGGCTCCTGGCCGACCGCGACGCGGTCGGAGCAGAGCGTGCACTTGTAGGCCTTGCTGTCCTTCTTGGAGATGCGCGGCACATTGAACGGGCAACCGGTCACGCAGTAGCCGCAGCCTATGCAGTTTTCCTCATGGAAATCCACGATGCCGTTGGTGTACTGCACGATGGCGCCCGGCGCGGGACAGGCCTTCAGGCAGCCCGGATCCTCGCAGTGCATGCAGCCGTCCTTGCGGATCAGCCACTCCAGGTTGCCCTGCTCGTCCTCGTATTCGGCAAAGCGCATCACCGTCCAGGAGTGCTCGGTCAGGTCGGCCGGGTTGTCATAGACGCCCACGTTGGTGCCGATCTCGTCGCGCAGGTCGTTCCACTCCATGCAGGCGGCCTGGCAGGCCTTGCAGCCTATGCACTGGGACACGTCGATCAGCTTGGCCACCGAGCCGGTGGAGGGTTCGCGCACCTGCGGCGGCGGCGTGGTGGTCGCCGAACGCCGCTTGATGTCTAGGGATTGCATGGACATGGCTTGCGCTCCTATGCCTTCTCGACCTTCACCAGGAAGGACTTGAATTCCGGCGTCTGGCTATTGCCGTCGCCCACGACCGGGGTCAGCGTGTTGGCCAGGAAACCGGGCTTGGCGATGCCCACGAAGCCCCAGTGTATGGGTATGCCCACGTGATGCACGGTCTTGCCTTCGACCTTGAGCGGCTTGATGCGCTTGGTGACCAGCGCCTTGGCCTTGATGTAGCCGCGCTTGGACGACACCTTGACCATGGACCCATTGGGTATGCCCAGCTCCCGTGCCAGCGCCTCGCCGATTTCGACGAATTGCTCCGGCTGCAGGATCGAATTGATATCGACGTTCTTGGTCCAGTAGTGAAAGTGCTCCGTCAGGCGGTAGGTTGTCGCCACGTACGGGAATCCATCTACCGTGCCCAGGGCCTGCCGGTCGTCCTCGAACAGGCGCGCCGCAGGATTGCTGACGACTGCCTTGTTCTTGGGATAGACCGGGTTGTAGCCCAGCGGATTCTCGAACGGTTCGTAGTGCGTCGGGAAGGGGCCTTCGGCCATGCCCGCGCGGGCGAAGAAGCGCGCCACGCCTTCGGGGTTCATGATGAACGGGCCCATGCCGTCGGCGGGCTTGGAGGTGACGACGAAGTCGGGCACGTCGGCGCCGCCCCAGCTCGTGCCGTTCCAGGAGATCAGCGTGCGCTTGGGGTTGAAGGGCTTGCCCGCCGGATCGCAGGAGGCGCGGTTGTAAAGCACCCGGCGGTTGGCCGGCCAGGCCCAGGCCCACTTCAGCGTCTGGCCGATGCCGGTCGGGTCGCTGTTGTCGCGGCGGGCCATCATATTGCCTTCCTGCGTCCATGCGCCGGCAAAGATCCAGCAGCCCGACAGCGTGGTGCCGTCGTCGCGCAGTTCGGCAAAGCCGGCCAGCTGCTCGCCGGCCTTGCGCGTGACCGTGCCGGCCGCATCCTTCAGGTCGGCCAGCGCGCGGCCGGAGTATTCCCTGGCCAGCTCGGCGGGCGTGGGCGAAGCCGGATTGGCGTAAGGCCACGACAGGTTGACGATGGGATCGGGGAACTTGCCGCCCTCCTTGCGGTACAGGTCGCGCAGGCGCAGGAACAGGCCCGACATGATGTCTATGTCGCTCCTGGCCTCGCCCGGCGGCTCGGCGCCCTTCCAGTGCCACTGCAGCCAGCGCCCCGAGTTGACCAGCGCGCCGTCCTCTTCGGCAAAGCAGGTGGTCGGCAGGCGAAAGACTTCGGTCTGGATCTTGGCGGGATCGACGTCGTTGTGTTCGCCGTAGTGCATCCAGAACTCGGAAGTCTCCGTGCGCAGCGGGTCCATGATGACCAGGAATTTCAGCCGGGAAAAGGCCGACAGCATCTTGGCCTTGTCCGGCGCGGCCGCCAGCGGATTGAAGCCCTGGCAGATGTAGCCGTTGACCTTGCCCTGGTTCATCAGCTCGTACGTCTGCAGCATGTCGTACATCTTGTCGAGCTTGGGCAGGTAGTCGTAGGCCCAGTCGTTATCGGCGGTCGCCGCCGCGCCCCACCAGGCTTTCATGAAGCTCACGTGGAACTTCTTGTAGTTCTGCCAGTAGCTCAGTTGGCCCGCGCGCAGCGGCTTCAGTGCCCGGGCCGCGATGTAGCCGTTGAAGTCCTGCTCGGGCTCGTTGGGCAGCGTCATGTAGCCGGGCAGCAGGTTCGACATCAGGCCCAAGTCGGTCAGACCCTGGATGTTCGAGTGGCCGCGCAAGGCGTTCATGCCGCCGCCCGCCACGCCGATGTTGCCCAGCAGCAGCTGCAGCATGGCGCCGGTGCGGATCATCTGCGAACCGACCGAGTGCTGCGTCCAGCCCAGCGCGTACATCACGGTGGCCGCGCGGCCCGGCACGGCCGTGGAGGCCAGCATGTCGCACACCTGCAGGAATTTTTCCCTGGGCGTGCCGCAGACGTTCTCGACCATGTCGGGCGTGTAGCGGTCGTAGTGCTGCTTGAGCAGCTGGTAGACGGTGCGCGGGTGCTGCAGGGTCGGATCGGTCTTCACATAGCCGTCCTCGCCGCGCTCGTAGTCCCACGACCCCTTGTTGTACAGGTGCTTGCCGGGGTCGTAGCCGGAGAACAGGCCGTCGTCGAACGAGAAGTCCTCGCGCACGATGAACGAGAAGTCGGTGTAGTTCCTGACATACTCGTGCTGGATCCGGTCCTTCTCGAGCAGGTAGCGGATCGCGCCGCCCAGGAAGACGATGTCCGTGCCGGTGCGTATGGGCGCGTAGACATCCGCCACGGAAGCCGAGCGCGTGAAGCGCGGATCCACGACGATGAGCCTGGCCTTGTTGTGGGCCTTGGCCTCGGTCACCCATTTGAAGCCGCAAGGGTGGGCCTCGGCGGCATTGCCGCCCATGATCAGCACCACATCCGCGTTCTTGATGTCGACCCAATGGTTCGTCATCGCTCCACGGCCAAACGTCGGGGCAAGACCTGCCACCGTCGGGCCATGTCAGACACGGGCTTGGTTGTCGAATGCCAGGACGCCCAGGCTGCGGACGACTTTATGGGTGAGATAGCCGACCTCGTTGCTGCTCGCCGAGGCGGCCAGCATGCCGGTGGTCAGCCAGCGGTTGACCGTCTTGCCGTCCGCGGTCTTGTCGACGAAGTTGGCGTCGCGATCCTGCTTGAGCAGCGTGGCGATGCGGCCCAGCGCCTCGTCCCAGGACATGCGCGTCCATTTGTCGGAGCCCGGAGCACGGTACTCGGGGTACATGAGCCGGTTGGGACTGTGGATGAAGTCGATCAGCCCAGCGCCCTTGGGGCACAGCGTGCCGCGATTGACGGGGTGGTCCGGATCGCCCTCGATGTGCTGGATGTTCGCCACGACGTTCTTGTCGCGGTCGCCCAGGCCGTACATCAGGATGCCGCATGCGACGGAGCAATAGGGACAGGTATTGCGCGTTTCGGTCATGCGCGTCAGCTTGTACTGCCGCACCTCGGCCAGCGCCGCGCCGGGGGCAGCCCCCAGCAAGGCCAGGCTCGATCCCGCCAACGTCGCCCCTGTCATCTTGAAGAACTGGCGGCGATTCATGTTGACCATGAAGCACTCCCTTCTCGGTGGATGATGAGTTGTCCGCGCGGATCTGGCGCGATGCACGACCACGCGGCACGGCTGTTGCTTACACGAAGCACAAAACCAGTATAGGACGCCCCTACCGGCGCCAGGGTGATTTTTTATCCGCTTACCGTCTTTTTTCATGCTGCGCCGCAACACTCGACGCCCGGCCGGCTGCCCTTTACAGTAGCGGCTTTCCACCTTGCGGGCCGACGCCATGGACACCCCCAGCCACCAGTTGTCGATGACCATCCTCATGACGCCCGACACGGCCAATTTTGCCGGCAACGTGCACGGCGGCACCATCCTCACGCTGCTCGACCAGGTGGCCTATGCCTGCGCCAGCCGCTATGCCGGCACCTATGTGGTCACCCTGTCCGTGGACCAGGTGATGTTTCGCCAGCCCATCCACGTGGGCGAGCTGGTGACCTTCCTGGCCGCGGTCAACTACACCGGCCGCTCGTCGATGGAGATAGGCATCAAGGTGGTGGCAGAGGACATCCGCAAGAAAAGCGTGCGCCACGCCAACAGCTGCTACTTCACCATGGTGGCGGTCGACGACAAAGGCAAGACCACGGCCGTGCCCCCGCTCCAACCCACCGATCCGGAGGAAGTGCAGCGCTTCGAAAGCGCCAAGCAGCGCCGCGCCCTGCGCGAGGAAATGGAAAAACGCCACAAGGACATCGTTCAGCGCTTCCCCGACGGCGTGCATTGAGCGGCCCGAGCGCCGGCATGGCTTACATGCGTGCGGGTCGTTACAATCGAAAATTGGTTGCGAGCGCAACAAAATAAACCTATAGTCTCGTCCAGACAACAAGACTTCCCCGGCCGCTCCGCGACGAGCGCCGAGGTACTCTGGAGACACGGGACCATGCAAAATTCCCCCGCCCTGCCCGAGCGCAATCCTGACCGGGTTCCTGACCGCATCCCTGACAGGGTCCCTGTCCTCATTGCCGGCGGGGGTCCGGTCGGCCTGGCCCTGGCAGCGCTTCTGGCCGAGCAGGACGTCGCCAGCCTCACCGTCGAGGCCGACGATGGCTACTGCACCGGCAGCCGCGCCATCTGCATGTCGCGCCGCTCGCAGGAGATCCTGGGCTGGGTGGGCGCCGACAAGCCCCTGGTCGAGAAAGGCCTGTCGTGGACCGGCGGGCGCAGCTACTTTCGCCACGAGCAGGTGCTGCACTTCGAGATGCCCAGCGACCCGCTGCAGCGCTACGCGCCCATGGTCAACATCCAGCAGTTCTATGTCGAGGAATACGCGCACCGGGCCATGCAGCGCCACGGCGGCAGGGCCGGCATCGCCTGGTCCAGCCGCGTGAGCGGCATCAAGGACCTGGGCGACGGCGTCGAGGTCGCCATCGAGACCGCGCAAGGGCAGCGCATCGTGCGCGCCGACTGGGTGGTGGCCTGCGACGGCGGCCGCAGCACCGTGCGCGAACTGCTCGGACTGCATTTGCGCGGCATGCAATACGAGGGCCGCTACGTGATCGTCGACATCGAGCAGGAGACGCAGCGCCCGGTCGAGCGCCTGGCCTGGTTCGATCCGCCGTCCAACCCCGGCTCGACCATTCTCATGCACCGCCAGCCGGACAAGGTCTGGCGCATCGACTACCAGATCGGCGACGACGAGGACGCCGGCGAGGCCGTCAAGCCCGAGAACGTGCTGCCGCGGGTGCAGAGCCACCTGGACATGATCGGCGAGACGGCGCCCTGGAAACCGCTCTGGATCTCGCTCTACAACGCCAAGTGCCTGACGCTGGACAGCTATCGCCACGGCCGCGTGCTGTTCGCCGGCGACGCAGGCCATCTGGTGCCCATCTTCGGCGTGCGCGGCTTGAATTCGGGCCTGGACGACGCCGGCAACCTGGCCTGGAAGCTGGCCTGGGTGCTGCGCGGCGCGGCGCCCGAGAGCCTGCTCGACACCTACAGCCAGGAACGCGTCCATGCTACGCGCCAGAACATCGAATACGGTGCCAAGAGCACCGAGTTCATGGCGCCGCCGGACTACGGCTTTCGCCTGCTGCGCGATGCCGTGCTGCGCCTGGCGCGCGTCGACGCCGGCGTGAGCGGACTCATCAACCCGCGCCAGTCCGCGCCCATCGCGTATGCGGACTCGCCGCTGAACCAGCCGGACGCGGCACCATCGGCCGGCAGCGCCGCCGCGCCCGGCCAGCCGGCGCCCGAGGCGCTGCTCGAACTGGACGGCGAGCCGGTTCACCTGACCCGCCTGTTCGGCCGCGGCTTCGTGGCGCTGGCCTGCGGCAAGCCGCCCGGGCTGGATGCGTTGCAGGCCCTGCAGGAACGCACACGCGGCGCGGACGCGCCATTCGAGCTGGTGCTCGCGGGGGAGGGCGGCTACGCCGACCCGCACGGACAACTGCGCAAGCACTACGGCGCGCAACCCGGCATCGTGTATTTGATCCGCCCCGACGGCTACGTCATGGGCCGCTGGACCGGCGCCGCGGCCGCAGCCAGCGCGCTCGCCGCGGCCGCCCCCTTCTACGACTGACCGAGCAAGGACCGCCCGCCATGACCGGCAACGAACTGGACACCGCCTATACCGCCCTGGCCCATGCCCTGACGCGCGTGGGCCAGGAAAAATCGCCCCTGTTCCTTTCCATGCTGTGCCTGTCGCTGATGAGCCGCAGCCCGGACCTGGGCCAGGTGCTGGCGCTGATCGAACAGGCCCAAGCGCAGCATTCGGCTTAACCCTCGGATGCCCCGAAAAGCTGCCGTACGGCGCGCAAGCCGGCTATGCTTGCGCACACAAGCAATACTCTTATCTTGTTAACAATTACGACGCCTCGGAGACAAACGATTATGCGTACCATCATTCGCGCAGCCGCTGCGCTCATGCTGGCAGCCGGCCTCGCGCCGGCCCATGCCGCCAGCGATTTCCCCACGGAACACCCCATCGACTGGATCGTGCCCTATCCCGCCGGCGGCGGCACCGACATCGTGGCGCGCACCCTGCAGGTAGGCATGTCCAAGATCCTGGACCAGAACATCGTCATCGAGAACAAGCCGGGCGCGGCCACCGCCATCGGCGCCGAATTCGTCGCGCACGCCAGGCCCGACGGCTACACCATCCTGTCGGGCGACACCGCCACGCTGGCGGCCAACCCGCCGCTCTATCCGCACCTGGGCTACGACCCGCAGCGCGATTTCACCCCCATCGGCATGATGGCGCGCTTCAACCTGATCCTGGT
>DAIDKG010000541.1 GCA_027450125.1 Bordetella sp.
AGTAGCGTCCGAACGGGTGCAGTATTTTGATGCCGCTGGCCGCCTGATCACCGAGTCACTGAAAGACTACACCCGCAAGGCGCTCGCCAAAGAATTTAGCTCTCTCGATGATTTTTTGCGGCGCTGGAACGATGCTGAGAAAAAGCAGGCCATCATTGATGAGTTGGCCAATGAAGGCGTGTTTTTTGACGCGCTGGCCGAAGAAATTGGCCGCCATTCCGGCAAGGAATTCGACCCTTTCGATTTGGTCTGCCATGTGGCCTGGGATCAGCCGCCGCTCACCCGCAAAGAGCGCGCCGAACAGGTCAAGAAGCGTGACTACTTCACCCGCTATGGCGAACAGGCGCAGCGTGTACTGCAGGCCTTGCTGGATAAATACGCCGATGAAGGCGTCGGCCCCATTGAGGAAACCCAGATCCTCACCATTGCCCCTTTCACCAGTTTTGGCACCCCCATGGAAATCATCCGCGCCTTTGGCGGGTTGGATAAATACCAGCATGCGGTGCACGAACTCGAACAAGCGCTCTATGGCTCACAGCAGCTGCGCGCATAGCAAAAAACACGGAATCCACAATCATGTCTATCGGCACTCTGATCAAAACCATCCAAGACATCATGCGCAAGGACGTCGGCGTGGATGGCGACGCCCAACGCATCAGCCAGATCGTTTGGCTTCTGTTCCTGAAAATCTTCGATGACAAAGAGCAGGAATGGCAGCTCACCGTTCCCGGCTACAAATCGCCGCTGCAAAGCCGATTCCGCTGGAGCAACTGGGCCAAAGATGCCGAGGGTATCACTGGTGAAGAGCTGATTGACTTCGTCAACAACGAGCTCTTCCCATCGCTGAAAAGACTGGCCACCTCCGCAGGCGTAACGCCGCACGGCAAAGTCGTTGGCTCGGTGTTCGAGGATGCCTACAACTACATGAAATCTGGCACCCTGCTGCGGCAGGTGATCAACACCATTGAAGATGATGTTGATTTCAACTCCTCCACAGACAGGCATCTGTTCAACGACATCTACGAAAAAATCCTGGCCGATCTTCAATCGGCGGGCAATGCGGGCGAGTACTACACGCCACGCGCCGTCACCCAGTTCATGGTAGACATTCTTGACCCGCAGTTGGGCGAGAGCGTGCTGGACCCGGCCTGCGGCACGGGCGGTTTCTTGACCTGCACCATCGAACACCTGAAGGCACAAGTCAAAACAGCGGCTGACCGCCTCACTCTGCAAGACAGCATCCATGGCGTGGAGAAAAAGCCACTGCCCCACATGCTGGCCATGACCAACCTGATTCTGCATGGCATCGATGTTCCCAGCAATATCAGGCACGACAACACCCTGAGTCGCCCGCTCAAGGACTACGGCCCGAAGGACCGGGTAGACATCATCCTCACCAATCCGCCCTTTGGTGGCATGGAAGAAGACGGCATTGAGAACAACTTTCCGCACAAGTACCAGACCCGCGAAACCGCCGATCTATTCATGGCGCTGATCATGCATCTGCTCAAGCACGACACAGGCCGCGCCGCCGTTGTGCTGCCGGATGGCTTCCTGTTTGGTGAAGGCGCCAAGACCACGCTCAAACGCGAACTGCTCGAAGAGTTCAACCTGCACACCATCGTGCGCCTGCCCAAAGGTGTTTTTGCGCCCTACACCAGCATCGCCACCAATGTGCTGTTCTTCGAAAAGGGCGAGCCGACCAAGGACACCTGGTTCTTTGAACACCCCTACCCGGAGGGCTACAAGAGCTATTCACGCTCCAAGCCACTGGAGATCAAGGAATTCGACCTCGAAAAGGTCTGGTGGGGCGGCCCCAGCCGCAAAGGTCGCAAGACAACGCAATACGCATGGAAAGTTTCTGCAAAAGAGATAGCCGACAAAAACTACAATCTGGATGCCGTTGGCAAGAACCCGCACTTGGTAGAAGTCGAGCATGGCAAGCCAGAAGACTTGATGCGCGAATACCAGGGAATCGTCGCCCAGCTCGAAACGGCGCAGGCTGCCTTGAAAGCCGAGCTGATGGCGTGTCTCGGGGGCAAGGCATGACTGACGCGACCCGCGATCTGCTCGAACAGTGTTTCGAAACCGCCTTTGCCGCGCCCGATGGCATTGCCAAGCTGCGCGAACTGATCTTGACGCTAGCCATGCAAGGCAA
>DAIDKG010000542.1 GCA_027450125.1 Bordetella sp.
GCCACGATTTCGGTGCGAACCGTGGTGTCGTGCGCGCGCAGTTGAAAGAGTTTTTCGAACATGGTCGTCGGCTTCTTTTAGGGTTGGACGGCGCGTATTTTCGCACCGGTTTAAAATCCGAGTCGATGATTATTCTGGGATTCGAAAGTTCCTGCGACGAAACCGGCGTGGCGGCGGTCTGCACCGAGCGCGGTTTGCTGGCGCATGCTCTGCACTCGCAGATCGCCATGCACCAGGAATACGGCGGGGTGGTGCCTGAGCTCGCTTCGCGCGACCACATCCGGCGCGTCGTGCCGCTCACCCGCCAGGTGCTGGGCCAGGCAGGGCTGTCGCTGGCCGACGTCGGCGCCATCGCCTACACCGCCGGCCCCGGGCTGGCCGGCGCGCTGCTGGTGGGCGCCAGCGTGGCCCAGTCCCTGGCCTGGTCGCTGGACCTGCCGGCCATTCCCATCCACCACCTCGAAGGCCATCTGCTCTCGCCGCTGCTGGTCGACCCGCGTCCGCCGTTTCCTTTCGTGGCGCTGCTGGTCTCGGGCGGGCACACCCAGCTCATGCGGGTCGACGGGGTGGGGCGCTACGCGCTCCTGGGCGAAACTCTGGACGACGCGGCCGGCGAGGCCTTCGACAAGTCCGCCAAGCTCCTGGGCCTGGGCTATCCCGGAGGGCCCGCGCTGTCGCGGCTGGCCGAGCAGGGCGATGCCGCCCGCTTCGACCTGCCGCGGCCCATGCTGCACAGCGGCGACCTGGATTTCAGCTTCAGCGGCCTGAAGACCGCGGTGCTGACCCGGGTCAGGGCGGCCGAGCAGCAAGGCGGCCTGGACGAGCAGACCCGCGCCGACCTGTCCGCAGCCACCCAGGCGGCGATTGTCGATGTCCTGGCCGCCAAGTCGATCAAGGCGCTCAAGCAGACCGGCCTGAAGCGCCTGGTCGTGGCCGGCGGCGTCGGCGCCAACAGCCTGCTGCGCAGCAAGCTGGCGCAGGCGCTCGGGCCCATGAAGGCGCAAGCCTATTTCCCGCCCCTGGCCCTGTGCACCGACAACGGCGCCATGATCGCCTTCGCGGCCGCCGAGCGCGTCAGGCACGGCCTGGCCTCCCTGGATAAGGGTAGCCACGCCTTCACCGTGCGTACGCGCTGGGATCTCGCCGACCTCTGCGAGGCCTGAACCGGACGCAGGTCGCGTCGCGCTCCCGGAGTGCGTCTCGGCGGCCTTATCGGCCGCGCAGCACGTCCGCCAGGGCGGTTCCGGCATCGACTATGTGCGCCGCCAGCGCCGTGCACGCGGCCTCGACGTCGCCCGCGCGCAGCGCGGCGACGATGCGCCGGTGCTCGTCGTTGGAGCGGGCCTGCCAGTCCAGTTTCTGCCATGCAGCGAACAGATGCCTGGCGCTGATCCGGTGCAGATCGGCTATCGAGGACAGCAGGTACGGCATCCGGCAGTGCTCGACCAGTGCGCGGTGAAATTGCGCGTTGAGCTGCTCCAGTGCCTCGATTCCCTGCGCCGACGACTCCGCGTCGATCAGCGCATCCATGCGCTGCAGGTCGGCGCTCGTCAGGCGCGCCGCGCCTTCGCGCAAGGCCAGCGGCTCCAGCACGGCGCGCATTTTCGCCGCTTCCGTCACCGCCGGGGGATCGAGCGGCGCTGCGCGCACGCCCTTGCGCGGCTCGATGATCGCCAGGCCTTGCGCCTCCAGGCGCCTGAACGCTTCGCGCACCGGCACGTGGCTGGCGCGGAACTCGGCCGCCAGGCGATCCTGCAGGAGGCGTTCGCCCGGGGCGATCCGCCCCGTGATGATGCCTTCGGCCAGGGCCGTGGCGATCTGTTCCGCGAGCGAGCGGTCGTCCTTGACATCGTTGTTCATCATGGACATCATTAATATAGATTATCTATTATCTATTAAACTCGATCGACGAGGGCATCCATGAACCGAAACCGTCCCGCCCGCCTTGCGCACATTGCCGGTATCGGCGTCGATCGCATGGGCTCCCTCGCCGATCACGCCGGCATCGATCTGCTGCGCCTGGAAAATCTCGACACCGACATACCGCCGACAGAGGAGGCGTTGGAGTTTACCCGCGCCGCGATCGGACGGGACAGCGCCAATTCGTACTTGCCGTTCGTCGGGCAGGACCGGTTGCGCCAGGCGGCCGCCCGCCATCTTTCCTCGCAGACCGGACTGGCATACGGGCCCGACAACGTGGTCATTTCGGCTGGCGGGCTCTCGGGCATCCTCAACGCGCTGCTGGCGACGCTGGAAGTGGGCGACGAGGTCATCGTCACCGATCCCACCTACGCCGGGCTGCTGAACCGGATACGGCTGGCCGGCGGCGCGCCGCGCCAGGTGCCGTTTTGCTTCAATCCCGGGGCGGCCTGGCAGCTGGACCGCGCAGCGTTGCGGGCGGCGATCACGCCGCGCACGAGGGCGATGCTGCTGATGTCGCCGTCGATGCCCAGCGGCGGGGTGCTGGACGCCGCGGACTGGGCGCTCGTGGCCGAGCTCTGCCGGCGCCACGACCTTCTGCTCATCCTGGACAGCGCCATGGAGCGGCTGCTGTTCGACGGGCGCGAGGTCATCCATCCGGCCGGCTTGCCGGGCATGGCCGAACGGACGATCACCGTGGGCGCCGCGTCCAAGGAGCTGCGCATGATCGGCTGGCGCGTGGGCTGGACGGTCGCCCCCGACTGGCTCATGCCCGATCTGGTGGCAGTCTCGCTGGCCAATGTCGTGGTGCCGGTGGGCATCGCGCAGGAGGCCGCTGCCGTCGCGCTCGAGCACTCCGCGCGGGATCTGCCGGGATACGTCGGCGAGCTTGAGCGCAGGCGCGACGCCGTCGCGCGCCAGCTCGACGGCTTGCCCTTCGGCATGCCGGCGGGCGGCTGGTCCATGCTGCTGCGCGTGTCGGATTTCGGCCTGGACGGCGAGCAGATGTCGCAGCGGCTGTTCGCCCAGGGCGTCTGCGCCACGGGCATGCAGGGGTGGGGCATCGAGCACGGCGCCGCCTATATCCGCTTCGTCTATGCGAACGAACCGGTCGCGAGATTGCACAGGCTGGGCCAGAGCGTGCGCGCCGCGCTGGACATGCCCCGATGAAAAATCCCGCGCAACCCGCCTGGCGCCGCGAGCGCCCCTGGCTCGCACGCGCTACGGTATGCGACGGCCTGCTGCCCTGGACCGAGGCTTTCCTGCCGGCCGGCGCCAGCCTGGCCGAACAATTGCAGCGGTTTCGGGCGGCCGGCATCGACCATGTGTCGGTGACCGTGGCCGCCGGCAACGACACGATGGCCGCCGCGATGGTGCGTATCGGCCAGCTGCGCCGGCAATTGGCCGGCTGCGCGCAGTGGCTGCAGATCGCGAGCGGCGCCGAGCCGATCGCCGCCGCCCGCGAGGCCGGGAAAATGTCGGTGTCATGGCATTTCCAGACCGCGACGCCGTTCAACGAAAGCCTCGATCTGGTCGATGCCTTTCGTGCCGCCGGCGTGGACAGGGCCATACTGGCCTACAACGAGTCGAACATGTTTGCCGACGGATGCCACGAGGCGCGCAATGCGGGGCTGAGCGCCGTGGGCAGAAGGCTCATCGCGCGCATGGACCGGGCCGGCATGCGGGTCGATCTGAGCCATTGCTCGGAGCGGACCAGCCTGGACGCGCTGGAAGCGGACCTGTCGCGCGCGCCCGTTTTTTCCCATTCGAACGCGCGTGCGCTGTTCGATCACGAGCGCAACCTCAGCGATGGGCAAATCCGGGCCTGCGGGGCTCGCGGGGGCTACATCGGCATCAGCGGCGTCGGCATGTTCCTGGGGGTCCAGGCAGCGCAGATCCCGCACGCCATGGCCGAGCATGCCGCCCACATCGCCGGCCTGATCGGTGCGGGGCGGGTCGGCCTCGGCCTCGATTTCATGTATCTGCAGGGCAGCGACTATGGCTTTTATACCGGGGCGCGGGCCCGCTGGCCGCGGGGCTATCCAAGCCCGCCCTGGGATTTCCTGCAGCCCGAGCAGTTCGGGGATCTGGTTCGCGCGCTGGAGGCGCGCGGCTTCGACCACGCGGAGCTGGCGGGCATACTCGGCGGCAATTACCTGGCGCTCGCGGCCTGACGCAGGCGCTCCGGGGCCGCGTCCGGGTCAGGCGTCCGCCGGCATCCGGATCATGCCTTTTTCTTCGAGCCGATGCGGCTTTCGGTGCCGGCCAGCAGCCGCTGGATGTTCGCCTTGTGGCGATAGATCAGCAGCGCGGCGATGGCCACCAGGGCGGTCGTCACGGGTGGATGCGCCGCCCACCCCAGCCGTGAACCCAGCAGGTAGTAAAGCGGCGTGCATACTGCGGCGATCAGCGCCGCCAGCGATGAATACCGGAACACCACCGCCATCGCCAGCCAGGTCAGCGCCACCATCAGCGCCAGCAAGGGCTGTATCGCCAGCAGCACGCCCAGCGCCGTGGCCACCCCCTTGCCGCCCTTGAAGCCCAGGGAAATCGGATACAGATGCCCAAGGAACACCGCCAGCGCCGCCGCTGCGTAGACCGGCCACGACAGGTCGGCAGACAAGTGTCTGGCCAGCCACAGCGCGAACCAGCCCTTGGCCGCGTCGCCCAGCAGCGTCAGCGCGGCGGCCGCCTTGCTGCCCGATCGCAGCACATTGGTCGCGCCGGGGTTCTTCGACCCGTAGCTGCGCGGGTCCTGCAGCCCCATCAGCCGGCTGACCACCACGGCGAAGGGGATCGATCCGATCAGGTAGGCCAGCACGACGAGCGCGGCTGCGAAGTAAGGCGAGGAAGCGTCGAAAGCCATGATGAGCCCTGGGCATGGGAACGGTGCTGCGGATTCTACCGTGCCGCAACTGCCTCGCCGCCAGGTCGGACACGCGGGCTGCCTGCCGTACAATCAGTTGCCCCGTGTAGCAAGAGGTCGCCGGGGAGCCGGCTTGCAGGAAAGGCTTGCAGGCGGGGTAGGCCAGACCTCCCGAACCGAAAACCGACTATGCGCATTCTGGTTTCCAACGACGACGGCTACAACGCGCCGGGGATAGAAGCGCTGGTCCGCGCCTTGTCCGGACTGGGCGAGATCACCGTGGTCGCGCCGGAAACCAATCACAGCGGCGCATCCAACTCGCTGACGCTCAACCGCCCGCTGTCGGTGCGCACCGCGGCCAACGGGTTTCATTACGTCAACGGCACCCCTTCGGACTGCGTGCACGTGGCGCTGACGGGCGGCCTCATGCCCGACCGCCCCGACCTGGTGGTGTCGGGCATCAACAACGGCGCCAACATGGGCGAGGACACGCTGTACTCCGGCACGGTGGCCGCCGCCAGCGAGGGCTACCTCTTCGGCATTCCCTCCATCGCCTTTTCCCTGGCCGAAAAAGGCTGGGCGCACATCGAGGACGCCGCCCGCGCGGCGCGCCAGGTCGTCGAGCGGCAGCTGGCCGCCCCCATGGGGGCCGTGCTGCTCAATGTCAACATACCCAGCCGCCGCTTCGAAGACCTGGCCGGCTACGCGGTCACGCGGCTGGGCAAGCGGCATCCTTCCGAGCCGGTGGTGCGCAGCACCACCCCCTATGGCGACACGGTGTACTGGATAGGCCCGGTGGGCCAGGCCGCCGATGCCGGACTCGGCACGGATTTCCATGCCGTCGCGCAAGGCAGCGTGGCGCTGACGCCGCTGCGGCTGGACCTGACCCAGCACGAGCAGCTCGACGCCATGCGGGGTTGGGCGCGCGAGTTGACGGCATGAACGCGCGGCGCAAAGGGGGCGTATGAGCAAGAGTCTGACGCCCGACGAAATCGAACGCCAGGGCATGGCAGGCCGGCGCTCGGGCCGCGGCACGAGCGGCCCGGGCAAGGGCTTTACGCCCGCCAACAGCAATACGCGCATTTCTTCCGGCGCCGTACCGCGTGCGAGCAACCCGTCGGGGGCGCCGCCGGCGGCGCCCAGCGGCGGCAA
>DAIDKG010000543.1 GCA_027450125.1 Bordetella sp.
GCTACCCGCTTATCGGCAGACAGGCCTTGACCTGAATCAAGCAGGCCGACGCCGCGCTGAAAACATCACGCAATCTTCGGCGCATAGACTGGTTCTCTTCCCGCGCGGCAATGCCAGCCCGATGGCTTGTCGCCCCCAGGCCACAGGAGATTTCCATGCGCCGGTTCTTCACCGCAGTACTGCTGATGCTGGCGTGTATCAAACCTTGGGCGGCGGGTGCCGACGCGGCGCCGGCGGGGCCAGTGCAAAAGTTAGACCTGAACCGCTATGTAGGGACCTGGTATGAAATCGCCAATTTCCCCCGCTTTTTCTTGCCGCAATGCGTGGCCGATACGGTTTCCGACTATACGGCCAACCGCAACGGCACGGTGACGATCGACAACCGCTGCCGCACGCGGGACGGCAGGATCACCGAAACGCGCGGCACCGCCACACTACAGAAGGGTAGCGGCTACGCCAGGATGAGGGTGACCTTTATGTGGCCGTTCTCAGCCGACTATGTAGTGGTGGGACTGGACCCCGATTACCGCTGGACGGTCATCGGCTCGGTCAACCGCAAATCCCTGTGGATTCTGTCGCGAACGCCGCGATTGCCCAAGGCCGAGTTGGAGCAAGCCCTGTCCATTGCCAGCGCGCAAGGGTTTCCCATGCAAAATCTGCGTTACACCGCTCAGGATTGACGGCATTTCGAACACGCCGAATCAAGCCCGCGGGGAAAAGCCCAAAGGGGCTTTCCTTCCCGGCGCGCAGACCGCCAACCCGCCTCAGAACGTGTATTGGGCCCAGAAGAACGCGACGTTGCCCGTGCCCCGCCGTCCCGGTACATAGGTGCCCTGCACCGTGAAGTCCTTGTATCCCACCGAGACCAGCGGCAGCGCCGCAGGGAAAGGGATGTAATCGATGACGTCTTTGCGCGCGGTCAGGAAGAGCGTGTAGCCCAGGCCGACATGCCAATCGTGGTCGCCGGTGTACCAGTCCCAGGTCGAGCCGTAGCCGGCGATCGGCTCCCATTTCATGTGGGAATCCTTGAAGACCATGGCATAGAAGCCCTGCCAGTTGCCGTGGTCGTCGTAGTAGCCCTTGCCGTAGCCCAGGCCCCAGGGGCGTTCGTTGAAGCTGTCGATGGCCTGCCGGGTATACGTGGCGCGGTTGTGCCAGGTCTCGAGCGGCAGGTAGAGCTGGCTCTTCCCGTCCATGGATCTGTTCCAGCGCTCGGCAATGCCGTCGCCGAGCTGGGTGAACAGGTTGTCGGCATGGGCCTGGGAAGAGAAGGCCAGCGCGGCCCCGGACAGGCAGGCCCACGCCAGCGCCATCTTCAATACATGCATCTGTGAACTTTACGCAGCTGCGCGGAATAGTGGACGGGAATATGGTGCCTCGAAAGCTGTGCAAGATGTGCTTGTCATTGAAACGAATCTTTGCCCGCGCGATGCCATGACGGCCGCCGCGCCTGCTTCGCAATCCATGCCAGCCACGCATGCGCGCAGATGCCGATTCCCCTGCCCAGTCCCGGCAGGTTCGCGATCCTCAGCCCGCAGCCTCGCTTTGCACCGCAGCGAGAAAGCCGGTCATGATCTGCGCAAGCTCTGCGGGCGCCTCGAGCGGCGACAGATGCCCGACGCCGGGCAGGATGTGCATCGTCGCGTGCGCAATGCGGGGTAGCAATTCAGCCTGCAGGGTTTCGACGCGGTCGACCTGGTCCCGCTCGCCGCAGATGACTACAGTCGGCACGGCGATGGCGCCTGCCGCCGCGGCGATGTCCTCGCGCATGGCCACCTCGGGCCACGCGGCCTTTGCTTGCGGCGCGCCTTTCAGGCTGTCCGCGATGACCTGCTCGCGCAGGGCGGCATCCAGGGGCCTGGCAGTCAGCACGTTGTCGATGACGAATTCGACCGATTCCCGCGATTGATAGGCGCCCGACAGCATCGCGCGCTGCGCCTGCGGCAGAAGCGTCGGCGAGGGTGGAGACGGCGCCACGAGCACCAGGCCCTGGAGCCCTTCCGGACGGCGCGAGGCCATGAGCTGAGCAACCTTGCCCCCCATGGAATGCCCGACGAGCACGTAGCGCGTCAGGCCGAGCGCCTCGATCACTCCTTGCGCGTCGGCGGCCATATCGGCGATGCCGTAGCCCTGGGCCGGTGCGCCGGAATCGCCCCAGCCTCGATGATCGGTGGCCACGATCCGATAGGCGTGCTCAAGCTTGTCCGCGACCCTGTCCCAGGTGCGGGACGAGCCGCCGTAGTAATGCAGAAAAACAAGGGCTGTCTGCGCACTGCCGCGCTGCGCGACATGGATCGTCGTGCCGTTGGTTTCAATTTTCATTTCTCTCACCTGTGTTTGTTGGGTACATGCATCGTAGATACCTTCCTCTAAATTGATAATTGCCTGATTAATCACGAAAGTCGATAATAAAATTATCGAATCTGGAATTTGCATGGACAGACTGACCAGCCTGGGGATATTCGTCGCCGCCGTGGACGAAGGCAGCTTCGCCGCGGCCGCGCGGCGCCATGGGCTTACGCCCGCCATGGCCGGCAAGCACGTGAGCGACATCGAAGCCAGGCTGAACGTGCGCCTGTTGCAGCGAACCACGCGGCGATTGAGCCTGACCGAGGCCGGCCAGGCCTACTACGAACGCAGCAAGCAGATTCTCGACGCGTTCGACGAGGCCAACCGGGAGGCCGCCGATACGCAGGGCTCGGCGCGGGGCATGCTGCGCGTCGCGGCGCCCGTGACTTTCGGCGCAATGCACCTGGGCCAGGTCGTCGCTCAATATGCTCAGGATCACCCGCAGGTAAATGTCGACGTGGTGCTCAGCGATCGGTATGTCGATCTGATCGACGCCGGCGTGGACGTCGCCGCCAGAATCGGCCGCCTGGAAGACCCGGCGCTGGTCACGCGCCGCATTGCCCCGTGCAGGATGGTCGTCTGCGCATCGCCCGCGTACCTTGCGCGGCACGGCACGCCCCGCAAGCCGGCCGATCTCCAGCATGCGCCCCGGCTTGCCTTCAGCGAGGCCGTGTCCGCAGGCGACTGGACGCTGTTGGATGCGAAAGGCCGGGCGCACGTCGTCGGCGGTCCGCCGCGGATATCGGCCAACAACGTCCAATTGCTGCTGAGCGCGGCGCTGAGCGGCGCCGGGATCGCCTACGGCCCTACGTTCGTCTTCGGCGAGTCCTTGCGGCGCGGCGAGCTGACGGCGCTGCTGCCCGCCTACCGCACCGCCGACCTCGCGATTCAGGCGGTCTACCCCAGTGCGCGGCGCATACCGTACAAGGTACGCCGGTTCGTGGATTATCTTGCGCAGGCCTTGGGCGACGATCCGCCCTGGGACGCCGGCCACCGCTGAAGCCCGATGGCGCAGTTGCGGCGATCCGTCGCATATACGGGGCAAATCAGTGCTGGTAGCATTCATCCAATGCCGATACGAAAATTGCGTATCCGACGGCGCCCCCAACTCAAACCGACACGACCATGCTCGACACCAACCTCATCGAAAACTGGCACGCCCATGTCTATTTCGATGCGGCTAGCCGCGATGCCGCCTGGGCGTTCCGCCAGGAGATCGACCGGCATTTCGGCGCCAGCGTGCAGATCGGCCGGTTTCATGAGCGTCCGGTCGGACCCCATACGCAATGGTCGTATCAGATCGCCGTCGGCCCGGATCATTTCCCGGCGCTGATCAGCTGGTTGACGCTGAACCACGGCGCCCTCGACATCTTCGTGCATCCCAATACCGGTGACGCCCTGCGCGATCATCGCGACTGCGCCGTATGGATCGGCCGCTCCTACGACCTGGTCCTGGCCGCGCTGAGCCCATGACCTCGCGCTACACCGTCGCTCCCCACGAGGTCGAACTCGTCGCCGTGCGCGCGCAAGGCGCGGGCGGGCAGAACGTGAACAAGGTGTCCAGCGCCATCCATCTGCGTTTCGACGTGCGCGCCTCGGGCCTGCCGCAAGTGCTGAAGATGCGCCTGCTCGCGCTGCACGACCGGCGCCTGACGCGCGACGGCGTCATCGTCATCAAGGCGCAGGAATACCGCACCCAGGAACAGAATCGCGCCGCCGCGATCGAGCGCCTCGAAGAATTGATCGCAAGCGTCCGAACCGCCCGCAAAGTCCGCGTGGCCACGCGCCCTACCCACGCGTCGCAGCGGCGGCGCATCGAGAACAAGGTGCGGCGCGGCGAGATCAAGGCAGGGCGCGGCCGCTGGGCCGAATGACCCGCGGCGCGAGCAGGGCCTGCCCGGGACGCAGTAAAATCCGCCCCCCATGCGCTACGCCGACTTCGATCAACGCCTCGCCGCCCTCGGCGCCCTGCCCGTCCATCGCGGCCGGGTCACGCGCGTCGGGCTGAACGGGCAGGCGCTGGACAGCGGCACGCGGCGCCGGCATTCCGAACACTTCTTGCCGCTGGCGCTGCGCAACGCCGTGCCTGACCTGGCGGCGCAGCTGGACGGGCTTGCCCGCGTCCGCTCCGAACACGCCGGCAGCGACGGCTCGCGGCTGCTCGTCGAACTGGCCGACGGACAAATGGTGGAAAGCGTGCTGCTGCCGCGCGACGGCCTCTGCGTTTCCACCCAGGTGGGCTGCGCGGTCGGCTGCCGCTTCTGCATGACCGGCAAGAGCGGCCTGATCCGCCAGGTCGCGAGCATGGAAATCCTGGCCCAGGTCGTGCTGGCGCGGCGCCTGCGCGCGGTCAAGAAAGTCGTATTCATGGGCATGGGCGAGCCGGCGCACAACCTGGACAACGTGCTCGAGGCAATAACTCTGCTCGGCACCGAGGGCAATATCGGCCACAAGAACCTGGTGTTCTCCACCGTGGGCGACCTGCGCGTGTTCGACGCCCTGCCGCGCCAGCGCGTCAAACCTGCGCTGGCCCTGTCGCTGCACACCACCAAGGCCGCGCTGCGCGAGCACCTGTTGCCGCGCGCGCCGAAAATCGCGCCGGAAGAACTGATCGCGCTCGGCGAGCAATACGCGCGCGATACCGACTACCCCATCCAGTACCAGTGGACGCTGCTCAAGGGCGTCAACGACGGCGACGACGAACTCGACGCCATTGTTCGCCTGCTCAAGGGCAAGTATGGCGTGCTCAACGTCATTCCCTTCAACAGCCTGGAAGGAGACGACTACCAGCGGCCCGATCCCGGACGCATACGCGAGATCGTGCGCAATCTGCACAGCCGCGGCGTGCTGACCAAGGTCAGGAACAGCGCCGGGCAGGACGTGGATGGCGGCTGCGGCCAGCTGCGCGCACGCGCCGTCGGAACAGCGCAAACGGTCGGCCTTCGCCGCATGCGCGTTGCCCTTTCCTAAAGGGCCCCGCTCTCGGGCCACTGCACGTGCTCGATGCGGTGCCGCCCGTTTTTCTTGGCCGCATACAGCTGCTGATCCACGGCCCTGATAAAGCCGGCGCGATCGGCCTGCGCATCCGGCACGATCGTGCCTGCCCCAATGCTCACGGTGACGCGCCTGTCATGCGGCGACAAGGCATGCAGGATGGCCTTTTTCTGGAGCAGGCGCTGGCAGCGTTCGGCTACTTTCCGGGCCGCGCCGGCATCGGCCTCGGGCAGCAGCACGACAAACTCCTCGCCACCGTAGCGCGCCAGAAGATCGCGGGGGCCTTCCAGCGCCAGGCTCAGCGTCTGGGCGATGTCCACCAGGCACTTGTCGCCCTGGGTATGGCCGTACAGATCGTTGTACTGCTTGAAAAAATCGACGTCGAACAACAGCAAGGACAGCGGCTTGCTTTCGCTACAGGCACGATCCCACTCCAGCTCGAAGCTGCCGTCGAAACGGCGCCGGTTGGCGATATTCGTCAGGCCGTCCTTGAAAGACAGCACCTCCAGCTCTTTTTGCAGGCTCAGCAGCTTTTCCTCGGTCTTCTTGCGTTCGGTGATGTCGAACATGAAGCCGATCAGCGCCTGCACCTGGCCCTTGTCGTCGCGCACCACGTGCACCACGTCGCGTATCCACACATAGCCGTTGTCCTTGGTCAAGGCCCGGTAGTCGGCCTCATGGTCCACGCCGCTCTGCGATTGGGTGACGCAGAAATTCACCACATATTCGCGGTCCTCGGGATGCATGCGCATGGCCCAGTCTTCCACGCTCACCCAGCTGTCGGCGCTCCAGCCCAGCAAGGCCTCGATCTGGGGGCCGATGTAGGCGAACTTCATCGTGGCCCAATCGATCTTCCAGGGAATGGCCCTGGTCGACTCCAGCAGGGTTTTGTACACCTCGGTGTCATTGAAAAGCGGATTTACGTCGGACATGCCCGGACTCTTGGATTTGTATGGATAGCGACTTTAGCCTGAAGCCCCCGCCTGCGGGGATTTTCCGGGCGACGGGCCCTGCCGCCGGCACGCGGCATGTCGCCCAAACCATATCGGCGCCCCGGATGCCGGGCCCCTATAATCGCGCATGATCCATTTTTCTCGTCATACCCGCCGTTCGAGCACTGCTGCACCCTTTGCGGAGACCGCATGAAGACGCCCAAGCGGCTTGTCCCGCTGCTCCAGGAGGGCCTCATCGACGAGGTGCTCGGCCAGCTCATGAGCGGCAAGGAAGCCACGGTGTACACGGTGCGCTGCGGCGATTCGGTGCGTTGCGCCAAGGTCTACAAGGACGTCAAGCAGCGCAGCTTCCGGCAGGCTGCTTCGTATCTGGACGGCCGCAAGGTCAAGAACAGCCGCGAAGCGCGCGCCCTGGAAAAGGGCACCCGTTACGGCCGCCAGGTTCAGGAAAAGCTGTGGCAGACGGCCGAGGTCGATGCCTTGTTCGTGCTGGCCAACGCCGGCGTGCGTGTGCCGCAACCCTATATCTGCACCGATGGCGTGCTGCTGATGGAGCTGGTCACCGACGAGGCCGGCAATGTCGCGCCCCGGCTGAACGACGTTGCAATGACCGAGACCACCGCCCTGGCTCTGCACGCGCGGCTGCTCGATCAGGTGGTACGCATGCTGTGCGCCGGGCTGATCCACGGCGATCTCTCGGAATACAACATCCTGCTGGCCACCGACGGCCCCGTCATCATCGACCTGCCCCAGGCCGTCAACGCCGCCGGCAACCTAGAGGCCCGCGCGATGCTCGAACGCGACGTGGACAACCTCAAGGCATTTTTCGGCCAGGCCGCGCCCCAGCTTCTCACGACGCAATACGGCAAGGAGATATGGGAGCTGTTCGAGCGCGGCGGACTGCATATCGGCGTGGCATTGACCGGGCACGTCGAGATCGACACCAGCCCGGTTGCGCTCGATGCATTGCTGGATGACATCGAAGACGCGCGGCTTGAAATGGAAGCCGCGCTTAACTGGCCGGCGAACTAGGCTGGATGGTAACGAGGTTGCATTATTTTCGTTGTTGAGGCTGTCTGCACTGCCTATGCTGATTGGTGGAAACCGACCCGTTGCTGCCAGTCGCGTATGTGCACAGAAAGTCAGTCCGCCAACATAAACCGACCATTCGACTTATCCCAGAGAAGCTGCACGCCTGAAGAACGCGTGGCATGCCAACTTTAGCGTCCTCGCTGGGCACCTTTCGATAGAACGCCATGCCGGATTAAGTTCATGGGAAATCGCTGATCCATGTAGTTGAACTATCAGCCACGACTCGTCCCACGTCAGGACTTTGGGACTTTTCCTAAACCGAGTTTTTCCATTGCCTCATGGGCATCGATTACTATC
>DAIDKG010000544.1 GCA_027450125.1 Bordetella sp.
CGACCGCAGCCTGTTCCAGGCCGACGGCCTGCATCCGGTGGCGAGCGCCCAGCCGCGCCTGATGCAGAATGTATGGACGGCGCTGGAGCCCCTGCTCCAGGCGCCCTGACGCGCGGCCTGTGGATCCAGGCCGCGCTCCTGCGCGCAGATCAGCGTTCGATCTCGCGGTTCCAGCGCTTGTCCCAGCCGGCGCGATTGGCATTGATCGCATCCCAGTCCAGCACCACTGCCTTGTTCAGCACCGCCTTCATCCGGTTCTGCTGTTCGGCGGCGGCTCCGGTGAGTTGGGTATCCGGATTGACCGGATTGAACGAGCCGTTGTCCATCGCCAGGGCCTGAGCCTGGGGGCTGATCAGATAGGCCGCCAGCTTTTGCGCCAGGGCGTCGTCCGGATTGTCGGCCAGCACGCACTGCGCGGTCATCAGCACCACGGCGCCTTCCTTGGGTGCGACAAAACCGATGGGAATGCCCTTGGACTTCATCAGTTCCGTCTGGGTGAAGGTATAGGGGAAGAGCGCGGCGTCGCCCTCCTGCATCATCTCGATGACCTTGGACGAATTGGGAATGTACTCGGTCACGTTCGGGCCGACGGTGGTCGGCCAGGCCTTGAAGCCCGGTTCGACGTTTTTCTCGGTGCCGCCCTTGATGCGGTTGAACATCAGGAACGCATCAAGGCCGAAGGACGAGCTGGGCATGGACTCCACCACCACCTTGCCCTTGTACTTGGGATTGGCCAGGTCGGCCCAGGACGTGGGCGGCGCCCAGCCCTTGTCGGCGAAGATCTTGGTGCTGTAGGACAGGCCCGTCAACCCCATCGACAAGCCGACCGCGTAGTCGTCCTTCATGTGGGCGATCTTGGGCACCTGGGAAAGCGAGCTCGAGGGCTGGAGCTTTTCGCACAGCCCCATCTTGATCGCGCGATACATGACGCCGTCGTCCAGCGTCATGATGTGCATCTGCGCATGGCCCTTGGTCGCCTGCGCCTTGGCCAGGATGTCGGTGGAGGTGCCGGGCACCACGACCACCTTGACATGGTTTGCCTTCTCGAATGGAGGGAACACGAACTGCGTGTAGACCCGTTCCATATTCCCGCCGTTCATGCCGATGTAGAGCGTCTTGGTTTCGGCGTGTGCGCAACCTGCCGCGAGCAGCAAGGCGCCCGCCGTCAAAGCCGTGAGTGAGAACTTCGCGTGATGCTTGGACATCGTGATCTCCTTTGTGGGTCAAACCTGGGCTTGTAAAAAACGCTGGATGGAAAATGCGTCGATGGGAGTGCTGGTGCGGCCTTCGGCAATCAGTTCGGCCATGACATCGCCCACGCCGGGACCCAGCTGGAATCCGGCGCCGGAAAAACCAAAAGCATGGAACAGGCCCGGGCGCTTCATGCTCGCGCCCAGCACGGGATTGTCATCCGGCATCTCGGCCTCGGTGCCGCTCCAGGTGCGGATGACATGCGCAGTCTTGAGCTGCGGCAGCAGATCGGCCAGCTGAGGCAACTGGTGCAGGATGCCCGTGCGAGGCGAGCGCGCGCGCAGGCCGTCCTGCAGGTAGCCGCGCCCGCCGCCGAACACCACGTTGCCGCGCCGCACCTGGCGGCAATAAATGCCGCCGCCCTCCACGCCAAGGCTCCAGGGCAGGAAAAAAGGCAGCGGCTCAGTCACGCCCATGGCGGGCGGTATGACGCGCAGCGGCACGGGTTCGCCCCACTGAGCGGCGAACGGCGCAGCCCAGGCCCCGGCGCAATTGAGCAGCATGGGGGCCTTGATCTTCAGATCCTTATCGGGCTGGCGAGCCTCGATGAGGAATCGTGCGCCGTCGTGTTCCACCGCCAGGACCGGCGCGCGTTCGCGCACGTCGGCGCCCGCGGCCTGCGCGGCGCGCGCGAAGGCCGGCGACACCAGGCGCGGGTTGGCCTGCCCGTCCTCGGGGCAAAGCGAGCCGCCGACCAGGCGCTCGCCGCCCATCGGGAAGTAGCTGCGTAGCGCATCCCGGCCTTCGATCAGCTGCAGCTGCAGGCCGTAATCATTGGCTTTCTCGGCATAGCAAGCCAGCGACTGCATGTCGGCCGCGCTGCGCGCGATCTTGAAGTGACCGCTGCGTTCGTATTCAGCCTCGGTGCCGATCAGCTCGGCCAGCCTGCCCCAGAGCTGATGCGAGCGCTGCGCCAGGGGCAGTTGCTCCAGGGCGCGGCCTTGGCGGCGCACGCCGCCGAAATTGATGCCGCTCGAGCGCGAGCCGCACAGATCGCGTTCGAGCAGGGTCACGGTCAACCCGCGCTTGCGCAGGAACAGCGCCGCGGCGCTGCCCATGATTCCGCCGCCGATGACGGCCACATCGCTCGCCAGTTGCTCAGCCATGCGCCGCCTCCCGCACCGTGAGGTCCAGCGGCAGCGGTTTGACGGGCGCCTGGGCGCGCAACCGACCTACCTGCGACACCGGCACGGACTGAGCCTGCGCTAGGATCTCCGCCGCCGCCGCGCCGCACATGCGGCCCTGGCAGCGGCCCATGCCCACCCGGCACAATGCCTTGAGGCGATTGAGCTCGCGAGCGCCGCAATCGGCCGCCGCGCGGC
>DAIDKG010000545.1 GCA_027450125.1 Bordetella sp.
CGCACCAGATTGTGCGGCTGGCCCAGCAGTTCGTCCTGCGAGTACCCGCTGACGGCCGCGAAGTTGGCATTGCAATACGTGATGCGGCCTTTCAGGTCGGTAATGGAGATCAGTGTCTGATCCGCGGGAAACACGTATTCGTTTTGCGTGACGGGAAGATTGATTCGCATATTGCTCTCTGAGGCGGGTAATAAGATGCTTGAGTGGGCGAGGCCTGGCCCGGCTCACACAGAAGGCCTGTCTGGACAGGCATTGAAAATCATGATGATCAGCTCTTCGCGGGCTTGAACATAGGCCATGCTGCGCAGGCCGTCGTCGAGCGCACTGGCAAACAACCGGCTCTTGGCCTGAACCGCGCCGGAGTCCGGGATGGGCATGGACATGATCAAGTTTCGCATGTCGCCAAGCCGGGCATCATCCGTGGGCTTCGGCGGACAGGTGCCTTCCAGGAGCAAATGCAATTCTTCCTCCCAAGTCAGCAGGCACGCCAGCTTGACCATCGGGTTGTCCGCGCGGGCGCTGTCGCTGCAGGCCGGCAAGGGACCGCGCGATGAGGCCAGCCAATCGGGCAAGGCATCGGCCGGCATCGGCCTGGCCACGACATAGCCTTGCACATAGTCCGTGTCGAGCAGCGCGATCGCCCGAAGCATGCCTTCGTCCTCGACCCCTTCGACGACCACCTTTTTGCCCAGATTGTGGCCCAGCCGGGTCAACTGATACACAAAACGAAGCGCATTGAACGCATCCTGCCTGGCCTGGTGGATGAGACTGCGGTCTATTTTGACGATCTGGAAAGGTATTTCCCGCAGGCGCGAAAGACTGCTGTAGCCGGATCCCAGGTCGTCCTCGGCAAGCATCACCCCAAGATTCAGGTAGCGGCCGAGCACTTCGATCAGATCGACGTTCGGCGCGAGCTCCTCGGTCTCGAGCACCTCCAGGGTGAGCGACGCCGGCGGGCAGGCGTGGATTTTCAAGGCCATGACCGTCGCTTCGACATATCTCGCGTCGGTCAGCCCGGCTGCCGGCAGATTGACGGCAATGTCCAGCTCCAGCCCTTGCGCGCGCCATTGGGCGCGCTGCTTCAAGACCTGATTCAGTCCCAGCACGTAGAGATGGAAGAAGTCCTCCGACGACAGGGCGGGAAAGAATTGCGCCGGAGTGAGCAAACGGCTGCCGTCGCGCAGCCGCGCCAACGCTTCGACCTTGGTGGCGCGGTTCGTCTTCAGTTCGACGACGGGCTGGTAGTGCATTTCCAGTCCGGTGCCCTCCAGCAAAGCATGCCAGCGGCGCCGCACGAAGTAGGGAACGGTGTGCGTCACGCCGCTCCAGCTTTCCAGCCGGTTGATGCCGAATATCAGCAAGGACTGCACCTGAACCAGGAACGCCCTCTGCTCGCGCGAGGAAAATCCGCCAGGGAAGTTTGCATACAGGGCAAGCAGGGCGATCGGATCGCGGGCCTGGGAGATGACCAGCGGCAGCGTGACGCTCGATCGGATCGCCGTGCCCCGGATCAGCGGCGCCCAATGGGACGCCGAGGTGTCCGTCGCGTAATTCAGGCAGCGTTCGATCTGCCTGGTGTGCCAGGCCCTGCGGGTCGGACCCGGCTTCATCGGATCCTCGCCCGCCGACAGCCAGGCCCTCTGCTGCGCCTCGACGTTTTCGAAAACATCATGGACCGCGTCACCGGCCAGCGCTTCGACCATGAGCAGGCCCGCGTCGTCCGGGCGCATGAGGACGCAACCCAGAATACCCTCGCTCTGCGCCAGGACCTCGGTTGCCTGAGTAATAAGGTCGAGATAACTTCTGGCGCCCCATGACAGCGCATTGATCTCGTGCAGGATGCGCTGGTGCGACTGCTGCAAGTCCTGCACGGCGTGCAATTGCCACGCCAGCTCCTTCAGGAGACGGCGATAGAGTATGGCAAGTGCGCGCGCGTGCCATGACGCGTCCACATAATTGAGAATGAGGCTCTGCAGTGTTTCATGGCTGTCGGCAAGTATGGCGCGGTCCAGGCCGGCCATGGCACGTATGCGCCCCAGCCTGAGCGCGGTGGCCTCATGCTGCTGCTGCGTCAGATCCGGGGAGCAGAGCATCAGGATATTGTCCTGCTGCTTGACCTTGAGATGCGCGAGCTCGTCCGGGGACAGGCTGTTGATGATGTTCCGTGCACCCGGCATGTGGCTAAGCAGGCCGTAAAAATCGTCGACGATGGCTTGCACGTGCGGCTGCAGGGCCGCAGTCAGCGATGCCAGGCTGCGCGCGACGCCGGCGCCATACAGCGCAGACCGCTTCGAGGCGGATGCGCGCCTCGCGGCGTTCGGTTCGTTGTCCGCGAAAGCCTGGCCCATGCCTTGATCCAGGCCCTGGCTGGCATCGCTCTCCTGCATGCCGGGCTGGCCACGCGCCGCATGCCGGGCATCGTGCATAGCGGCCCGCGCATGCGCAAGCAGCGCCTGCATGTCGGTCCCGTCCTGCGGATAGGTGGCCACGCCCAGGCGCGCGCGCACGGCGGCGCCGGCGATGGGCTGGCCCATGCTCGATAACGGTTCATTCAGCATGTGCAGGAGGCGCGCCGCGACGGCCTTGATCTGCCGGGGATCCTCATGGCGCACCAGGGCCACGAACACGCCGTCGCCGGCACGCCCCAGGAAATCCATGTCGCGGATGGAATTTTTCAGATATCCGACGATTTCCTGGATTGCCGCATCGCTCAACGGTTCGACCGCCGCCGCGCCCGCCGGCGCGAGTCCGTCCAGGCCGATCAGCAGCAGCGACAGGTGCATGGCGGTGCGCTGGAACTCGGCCAGAAGCCTTTGCCCCTCGCGCAGCACCATTGCCCGGTTGGGCAAATCGGTGAGCGCGTCATAGGCCGCTGCTTGCGCTTGAGCAGATCCGGGTAGCGCTTTGTCGACATTCTTCGGGTCTTTCATTCGACTCTCGCTATTGGACTGAATCGTGTCGCAGGCCTCGCCCCCGTGCTTCGGGCTGCGCAGATCGAGCTTATGAGCTCTACGTCCGGGATGTTACTTTAAGTATTTATTTGGCGCATTGTGAATAACAATACTGCCAGGACCGGCAAATGCAAGGATTGCCCGCCATGCCGGCATTGCAGCAGTCCCGATCCGCCCCCTCCCGCCCGGGCGGAACGCCCGTTTGCGATGGCGAGAATCAACCGTCCATCCGGGGCGCGCGCAGACGGCCCGTGCAGGGGGCAGAACCCGGCGGTCTTGCAAAATGAAAATCTGCAGGCCTTGCTTGATTGGTCGGGCGGCGGGACTCGAACCCGCGCCCCCAGCCCCCAAAGCAGATATTCAATGGAATCTGGCGGATCGCCACGTAACATGCCGTATCTTCGAACGCGACATCCTGCCGCCGCTGGGCACCGTCATGGTCAAGACGGTCTCGGAAACCCGCTTGCGCGCCTCGCTGCGCCACGCCATCGCCGAAGGCAAGGTAGGCAAGGCTCAGGAACGGAAACAGCGACTTGAGCAAGCCATGGCAAAGCGCAAGGTCACATCTGATTGATGTGCTCGTGAATCCTCGCCAAGATTTCATCAAACCCCGGTTGTCCTTGGTAATACAACACCGCCGTCTTGCTGTATTCCTTGGCGAACTGCTGCCTCTCGTCGGCTTCGGCAAGCAAGAAAGCCGGGTTCTTGGCGATGGCTCAGTCGAACGCACTGAACAAGGGGAAATACGGTGTATCCCTGGGTGTACCCCTTAGGCGCCACAGAATAAAAGGGTCTATAGCCGAAATGCTATAGACCCTTGATTTTATTGGTCGGGGCGGCGGGATTCGAACTCGCTACCCTCTGCTCCCAAAGCATTTATTAAATTTCTTGATAGAATTGCAGCAGACCATTTAAGAGAATAAATACCATATAAATCAATAAATTAAAGAAATTCAATCATCTCACACAGTCTTAATTCATCTTAGGCAAGCTATCATTCGGTATAGGCCTTGGTATAGGCCTCATAGGAATATCGACATGGCCACCCACTATCCAAAATCCGGCCAAGGCCGTCTTTGGACGATCCGCGAGTTGGAAAGCATCCCGACCACTTGGAAAGGCGACACCCTGGCCGAC
>DAIDKG010000546.1 GCA_027450125.1 Bordetella sp.
GTCTCGGGAATGAGCAGCATGGTGCAAATCGCGCCGACGACGGAGATGCACGCGAGCAGATAAATCACGCCGGTTTCGCCGATCGATCCGAACAGCAAGGGAAAGAGGAACGCCGAGATCGAGGCGCCGATGCGTCCGCCGACCACGGTGATCGATTGGCCGATGGTGCGCACCCGCGTGGGGCTGAGTTCCACGCCCAGGATGCCGGTGCCGGCCACCGTGTTGGGCCCGGCGGTGATGGTCAGGCTGTAAAGACCGAACAGAAGCAGGCCCAGCAGCGGAGCGCTCGCCACGTCCTTCTGGAGATACGCGAACAGCGCGAGCATGAGCGCGGCGAGCGCGAAGCCGGCCGCCTGCAGCTGCTTGCGGCCGATACGGTCGATCAGCGCCACCCCGATCAGGCAGCCCGGCAGCGTGAAGACGAACGAAGTCAGCAGCGCGAAGGTGGTCGGCGCAAGGCCGAGTCCCTGCGCGATCAGCGAAGGCCCGAACAGAATGCCCGAATACACCACGATGTCGAACAGCATCCACAGCAGCGCGGCGCTGAAAATGGCCGGCGCATGCAGCGCGAACACCGCACGCCACTGGCGGCGGTCCAGCACCGGCGCGACAGGGGCCGGATCGCCCGTGATGCGCGCCACGACCGCCCGCGCTCCCATCGCATCGCCCGCGACCCGGCCCAGATAGCGCGCCGTCTCAGGCATCTTGCGCCGCAGATAGAGCACCGAGAGCGCCGGCACCGCGCCGAAGGCCAGCACGATCCGCCACTGCAGGTCATGGGAAACGCCGGCCGCGCTCAAGGCCACGTTCAGCAGCGCCGCGAACACCGCGCCCAGCGACCACATCACGCCAAAGCCGATGCCGATCTTCTTGCCGCGGTCGCGCCGGTTGGCGTGTTCGGCCATGATCGTGGGCGAGAGCACATAGTCGGCGCCGATGCCGATGCCCAGCACGAAGCGGATCGCGATCAGGCTCCAGAGATTGGGCGCGAAAATCTGCGCCAGCGCCGCGACGGCCATCAGCATGACGTCCAGCCCGTAGTAGCGCTTGCGCCCTTTCTGCGCCAGCGCGCCGAAAATCAGCGCGCCGACCGCCGCCCCCACCAGGGCGGAGCCGGCGAGCGCGCTGGTCTCGAAACCCGTCAGATGGTCGATGCCGAAAGAGGCAAGCACCAGCGGCAGCACGACGCCGATCGAGGCCAGATCGTAGCCGTCGGTGAATACGCCCATGCCCGTCGTGAACAAGGCGAGCCAATGGAAACCCTTGAATTTCTGCTCATCGAGCTGCGAAAAAGATTGCGATGCCATTACCCTCTCCCGATCGGCCGGCCTCGGTTGAGACCGGCTTTTGTGCGGGAGACTCTAGCGTCCGGGCAATGACGTCGGAATTACAGGGCGATGAAGTCTCGATGACCGGAAATGTCCAGGGGCTGACATTTTGCCCACAGACTGCAGAGCTCCGGATGCGCAGATCAGCCGTCCATTTTTTCTGGCGGTGCAGAATCCGATCTGCAAGCCGCAGATCTGCTCGCACGGATCATGCACGATCGCTGGCCAATGCGAGGGAATCCATAGCGCGCCGCAGCCGAGCGCCCATCGGTGCACGCCCGGTGGCTGATCCTGGTCCAGTACGCCGACATGCAGCCGGACTGCCGCAAGGCTCGGGACGATCGACGGGCAGATGCCTGAGCGGACATGCCCCATCGATTTCCTCCAGGGCTCGAGCGCGAGTCTGGCGTGGCGAAGATGTCAGGTGCTAGCATAGGGCTGTATTGATACTGCCAGCCTAACCAGGGAGGCCCTGTCATGACTTCATCCAACCCGCCGACTTCGGGCGCAGACCTCGGCACCGTCCAGACTTACGGCCATCGCGTCCTCGCAGCTAGCAAGCTGGACGGCTACACGGTGTACAGCTCCGACGACAAGGATGTCGGAAAAATAAAGGAAATCATGCTGGACATGCATTCCGGACGGATTGCATACGCCGTGCTTTCCAGCGGCGGATTCCTCGGCATCGGGGACAAGCTGCTTGCCATTCCGTGGCATGCCTTGACGCTGGATCCCGAACTGAAAAGCTTCAAGCTGTCGATCTCGTCGGAAAGAATCAGGCATGCGCCCGGATTCGACCAGGATAGCTGGCCCTCGATGACGGACCAGGCCTGGGCCAATTCCGTGCACGAGTACTACGGCAACGAATCCAATATGGAACGCAATATCATCAGTGGAGGCGGGAACCTGCCCGGTGCCGCCACATCGACGGATACGGATCGCGACCTCTAGTGTCGCGTCCTGTATCGCCCTGTCTGCCGGATCCCGGCTACCTGGGCTAGAAATCGGCCACCTTGCCCCATGCGGAGTGGTCGAAACGGCCGGGCTCATACGGCACAGGGTCCACGATCGGTTTTGCGCCCGAAGCAAGGTCGGCGATCAGGTGCCCTGCGCCCGGCCCTATCCCGAAGCCATGGCCGGAAAAGCCGGCTGCCAGGATCAGGCCCGGCACGCCGCGCACTTCGCCTATGCCTGGCACGCCATCCGGCGTGCTGTCCACGAAGCCGGCCCACGCATGCGTGATCTTCGCCTCGGCAAGCTCGGGCAGCAGTTGGACGGCACGCCGATGGGTCTGCCTGATGGTGTACGAATCTGGTTTCGGGTCCAGGATGCGCACCCGTTCCATGGGCGTAGGCGCATCGAGCCGCCACCGCCGCAGCGTCTCATGGCCGCCGCGCATGCCCTCCAGGCCTCCCGGAAGAAGACTGCGCCAGCGCTTGGCGAACATGGGCAGAAACTGCGGCGCGAACCGCAGCAACTGCGGCGTCACGTCCACGCGCGCGCGGCCGCTGATGGCCAGCGCGTAGCGCCCGTCATCCCGGCGCGTGAGGGACACGCCCGACGTGTACAGCGCATCCGGCAATCCCTGTTCCGCAGGCAGCACGCTGAGTATGGATTGGCGGATCGACGCCTGGGGAAAGCGGATGCCTAGCTGGCGGCAGAACGCGGACGCCCATGCGCCGCCTGCGAGCACGGCCGTCCGGGTCTTGATTACGCCCGCCTCCGTGACGACGCCGCTGACCCGGCCGCCCTCCAGCTCCAGGCCGCGCGCCGCACAAAACTGGTTGACACTGCCGCCAAGCTTCATGAGCGCGGCGGCAGCGGCAGGCGCCGCCTTCGCGGGATCGGCCGTACCATCGGTGGGCGAGAAGACGCCGCCTTTCCAGGTCCGGCCGGTCGCCTGCCCCCGCTCGGTTGCCTGCCGGCTGTCGAGCATGTAAGTGGTCACACCTGCGGTCTTCGCAAACTCGCCCCAGCTGGCCCATCGGGACAGTTCGGCCTCGTCGTTGCTCAGATACAAGAGTCCGCAACGGTGAAAACCGGCGTCTTCGCCGGACTCGGCAGAAAAGCGCTCCCAGAGATCGAGGCTCTTGCGTGCCATCGGCAATTCGCGGGCGTCGCGGTTTTGCTGCCGGCACCAGCCCCAATTGCGGCTAGACTGCTCCGCGCCGATGCGCCCTTTCTCGATCAGCGCGACCGAAACGCCGCGCTGTGCCAGGTAGTAGGCGGTGAAGGCGCCGATGATGCCGCCCCCGATGACGACCACGTCGGCCGAAGCCGGCAGCGTGGGCGAACTAGGTATGTGGCGCAGCGGTGGAGACATGGTCATTTTCTCTCGACCAGGGCCTGGACGTCCTGGACAGCGCAGGACGTCGCCGGGCGATGGCCACCATCCCGCCCGATCGATGCCGGCCGGACAAGTCCGCAGTGGAAAAGTCTCCCGTCGCGAAACGAGGTCGAGACAGGCACGTCACCGGCATGGTGCCGCACGAAAGATCCAGTCACTTCACAGCTCCTGCTGAATGCGCGGCGATGCCGCAAACTACAACATGGCCTGGCTGACGAGT
>DAIDKG010000547.1 GCA_027450125.1 Bordetella sp.
CCCGATTTTGCGCAGTGGCTCAAGGACGAAGGCATCCTGTCCATGTCGCTGAATCCGGATACGGTGGTCGATACCTGGCAGAAGCTGGCGGCCGGTTAAGACCGTCCCGGGCCTGGGCCGCGCCCCCGTGCCCCGGAAGCCGGCCTTCGCGCTGGGTTTCCGGGGCATTTTTCCATCCGGCAGTTTTTTATCTCATCGACCGATGCCCGGCATGCACGATACTTCCGATAGTCCGATCAGCCTGCGCCGGATCCGCGGCTTTCATGTCGGCGGGACGCGGCGGCATGTCGATGGTTTTCCGGTCCAGACGCTTGCCCGCGTTCCTGGCGATGCGCCGGTCACGGTCGACATGAATGGCGATCACATGGTCGGGCAGCTTTATGCGACGCTTTACCAGCAGGAACGCCGCGCCTGGGCCCTGCCCGTGCTGTTGTGGCACGGCGGCGGCTTGACCGGCGCCTGCTGGGACGAGACGCCCGACGGCCGCCCCGGCTGGCTCGAATACTTTCTGCGCGCCGGGTGCGACGTAGTGGTTTCCGATGCCTTCGAGCGGGGCAGGGCATCGTTTCCCGCCTACCCGCAAGTCCTTCCCGGTCCGCCCGAGCATCGCTCGCTCGATGCGGTCTGGCATCACTTTCGCTTCGGCGCCGAGGGTGCCTATCCGGGTGGCGCTCCAGCGCGCGATCTGCGCAGCGCAGCCTATCCGGGCTGCGAATTTCCCGTCGAGGCTATCGAGCAGTTCGGGCGCCAGTTCGTGGCCAGATGGGCAGGCACGCAAGACTATGCGCTGCAGGCCTATGCCGCGCTTTTGCGCGAGACGGGACCGTGCGTGGTGATCGGACACAGCCAGGGAGCCGCCTATGCGCTGCAGTGCGCGCAGCGCCATCCCGACCTGGTGCGCGCGGTCGTGGCGATCGAGCCGCCGCTCACGCAGGGCGACCAGCCAGCCGCCGTGCAGGCGCCGCATCTCTTTGTCTGGGGCGATTTCATAGAAGGCGCAAGCCCGACCTGGACACGCTACCGGGCTGCCGCTGAACGCTATCGCCTGGGCCTGGCTGCGGGCGGCTGCATTGCCGACGTGCTGGACCTGCCCGCCCAGGGCATCCGGGGCAACAGCCATATGCTCATCATGGACCGCAACAGCCTGTCGATCGCGCAACGCGTTCATGCCTGGCTGGCACGGGTAGCGCCTTGAATCTGCGGCGCCGCTGCCCGGATGCGGCGTGTGGCGCGCAGGCTTTACGCGGCCGCCCGGGCCGCGTGCAAGTCCAGGAATCGCTTGAGCAAACCGGTCGCCAGAGGCGTGGGTTCGAGCGCTTCGGCCAGGGCCGGGGCGTCCAGGCCTTTCTCGCTCAGGCCCTGCGCGTTGCGCAGCAGGTATTCACGCATGAAGTCGGTGCCGAATTCGGGGTGAAACTGACTGGAGTACACGCCCGGCGCGTAACGCAGCATTTGATAGGGATCGTGGCTGGCGCGCGCGAGGATCGTACTGCCTGCGGGCGGACTCGTGACGATCTGCGAATGCATCATCTGGGCCGGGAAGCGGCCGGGCAGGCCTGCGGTGAGCGGATCTTCGCCGGTGCGCTCCACGGCGCGGGTACCCAGCGAACGGCCGGCCGGGTTGTAGTCCACGTCGCCGCCCAGGGCATAGGCCAGCAGCTGGTGGCCATAGCAGACGCCGAAAATCGGCAGGCCGGCTGCCACGGCCTCGCGCAGCCATGCGGCGGCCGCTTCGCTCCAGGGCTGGTGGTCGGTGACCATGGCCGGCGAGCCGGTGATGAGCGCTGCCCGGTAGGCCGCCGGGGGCAGGGGCGTCTGGCCCCGGTAGACGGCCACCACGCTGGCCTGGCCGGCATGCAGGCCGGCGGCGCGGCAAAGCTGATCGGCGTAGCCGCCGTGATGGTCCCGGAGGGTGTCCTCCGGGTCCCCGGTGTGAAGAATGAGGACGGGCAATAAGGAAGCAGTCATAATAGGCGCAGCCATGTGGCTCTTTTGCGGAAAGCATACAACGATGTGGACATGGTTCGGCCTGGCGGTGCTCGCTCTGATCGGCGAACTCCTGACCGGCACTTTTTACCTGCTACTGATTGCGCTGGGCCTGGCAGCGGCGGGCGCCACGGCCTGGCTTGCGGATCCGGTCGAATGGCAGCTGGCGATATTCGGCCTGGTGTCCTTGGCAGGACTGCTCGTGCTGCGCAAGACGGGCGTGCTCAAAAAACGCGAAGTCGACGCGCAGCGCAACGCCGACGTCAATCTGGACATCGGCCAGCAGGTCGAGGTCTCTGCCTGGCAGGCCGACGGCACGGCTCAGGTGTGGTATCGCGGCGCCACCTGGCAGGCAGGCCTGACCGAAGGCGAGACGCCTCAGGCCGGCATGCATGTGATCGCTGCCGTGCGCGGCAGCCGCCTGATCCTGACCCGCAAGCACGACTGATCCGCGCCATCATTTGACATGGCGGCCACGTTTCATGCGCGGCGCGGCTTTTTTCATTTATCCCACCGAGAGGCATCCGCGATGTACTTCGATTCTTCCATATCGGTTCTGCTCATCATCGCCGTCCTGGCGCTGATCATCATTGTCAAATCCATTGCCATCGTGCCGCAGCAGCACGCCTGGGTCGTCGAGCGCCTGGGCCGCTACGACCGCACATTGTCGCCGGGCGCGGCGCTGGTCCTGCCCTTCATCGAGCGCGTAGCCTACAAGCATTCGCTCAAGGAAATCCCGCTGGACGTGCCCAGCCAGGTCTGCATCACGCGCGACAACACGCAGCTACAGGTCGATGGCGTGCTGTACTTCCAGGTCACCGACGCGATGCGGGCCTCCTACGGCTCGTCCAATTACATCAGCGCCATCACCCAGCTGGCGCAGACCACGCTGCGCTCGGTGATCGGCAAGCTCGAACTGGACCGCACGTTCGAAGAACGCGACGTCATCAACAGCAGCATTGTGGCTGCGCTGGACGAGGCCGCGCTGAACTGGGGCGTGAAGGTGCTGCGTTACGAGATCAAGGACCTGACTCCCCCGACCGAGATCCTGCGCGCCATGCAGGCCCAGATCACCGCGGAGCGCGAAAAGCGCGCGCTGATCGCTGCATCCGAAGGCCGCCGGCAGGAGCAGATCAACATCGCCACCGGCGAGCGCGAGGCCGCCATCGCCCGCTCGGAAGGCCAGAAGCAGGCGCAGATCAACCAGGCGCAAGGCGAGGCGACGGCGGTG
>DAIDKG010000548.1 GCA_027450125.1 Bordetella sp.
AGGCGATCGCCAACGGCAAGCATGTGGTCACCGCCAACAAGGCGCTGCTGGCCAAACACGGCAACGAGATCTTTGCGGCAGCGTCCAGGCGCGGCGTGATGGTGGCTTTCGAGGCGGCGGTGGCCGGCGGCATTCCCATCATCAAGGCCATGCGCGAAGGCCTGACCGCCAATCGCATCCAATGGCTGGCCGGCATCATCAACGGCACCACCAACTTCATCCTGTCCGAGATGCGTGCACGCGGCTTGCCCTTTGCCGACGTGCTGGCCGAGGCGCAGCGCCTGGGCTATGCCGAGGCCGACCCGACCTTCGATGTCGAAGGCGTTGACGCGGCGCACAAGCTGACGCTGCTTGCCTCGCTCGCCTTCGGCGTGCCGGTGCAGTTCGACAAGGCCCATATCGAGGGAATTTCCAGGCTGGAGGGCGTGGATATCGCCCACGCCGAACGGCTGGGCTACCGCATCAAATTGCTGGGCATCACGCGCCGCCGCGCCGACGGCATCGAACTGCGCGTGCATCCGGCACTGGTCCCGGCGGACAAGTTGCTGGCCAACGTCGAGGGCGCCATGAACGCCGTGCTGGTGTGCGGCGATGCCGTGGGCCCTACGCTCTATTATGGGCAGGGGGCCGGGGAGGAGCCGACCGCCTCGGCCGTCGTGGCCGATCTGGTCGACATCACGCGTCTGCATACGGCCGACCCGGGCAACCGCGTGCCGCATCTGGCCTTCCAGCCTGACGCGATGTCGGACCTGGCCATCCTGCCCATGGATCTAGTCCGCACGTCGTATTACCTGCGCCTGCGGGTGGACGATGTGCCCGGCGTGCTGGCCGACATCGCCCGCATCCTGGCCGACCGCGGCATCTCCATCGGCTCGATGATCCAGCAGCCTTCGCATATCGGCGGAGCCGACATCATCTTTTTGACGCACGAAGCCGTGGAAGGCAAGGTCAACGAGGCAATCGGCGCCATCGAGGCGCTATCGTTCGTCCGTTCCAAGGTCACGCGCCTGCGCATGGAAAACCTTCAGTGATGAACTACGTATCTACCCGCGGCGGCATGGCGCCGCAGGCATTCTCCGACATTTTGCTCGAAGGACTGGCGCCCGACGGCGGCCTGGCCGTGCCGCAGGAGTTGCCCCGCATCGACGCGGCGACGCTGGAGTCCTGGCGCGGGCTGGCCTATGCCGATCTGGCGTTCGAGGTGCTGTCTCGCTTCGCGTCCGATATCCCGCCCGAGGATCTGCGCCGGTTGACGCATGCCGCTTACCGGCCCGCCAGCTTCAAGAGCGCCGAAATCGTGCCCGTGAAGCCGATCGACGGCGCGATGGCCCTGCTGGGCTTGTCCGAAGGTCCGACACTGGCCTTCAAGGACATGGCCATGCAGTTCCTGGGCCAGGTCTTCGAGTATGTGCTGGGCAAGCGCGGCGCCACGCTGAACATTCTCGGGGCGACTTCGGGCGATACCGGGTCGGCAGCCGAATACGCGCTGCGCGGCAAGAAAGGCGTGGCCGTGTTCATGCTGTCGCCTTACGGCCGCATGAGCGCCTTCCAGCGTGCGCAGATGTATTCGCTGCAGGACGAGAATATCCACAACATCGCCGTGCACGGCGTATTCGATCAGGCGCAGGACATCGTCAAGGCCCTGGCCGGCGATCTGGACTTCAAGCGCCGCATGCGCCTGGGCGCGGTGAACTCGATCAACTGGGCGCGCATCGCGGCGCAGGTGGTGTACTACTTCTGGGGCTGGCTGCGTGCCACCAGCGGCCCGGGGCAGCAGGTTTCGTTCACGGTGCCATCGGGCAATTTCGGCAATATCTTGTCGGGCCACATTGCCCGTGGAATGGGCCTGCCGGTGCGCCGACTGGTGCTGGCCACCAACGAGAACAATGTGCTCGAAGAGTTTTTTCGCACCGGCATCTACAGCCCGCGTGGCCCCGAGCAGACCTATGCCACGTCCAGTCCTTCGATGGACATCTCGCGTGCCTCGAATTTCGAGCGTTTCATCTACGATCTGGTAGGCCGCGACGGCCATCGCGTCAAGGCTTTGTGGGCCGAGATGGCCAGGACGGGCCGCTTCGACCTGACCGCCGAACGTTCGCGCCTCGAGTCCGAATTCGGCTTCGTGGCGGGCGAGAGCAGCCACGAAGATCGTCTGGGCACGATCCGCACCCTATTCGAGTCCAGGGGGCTGTTGATCGATCCGCATACGGCCGACGGCGTGAAAGTGGCCGCCCGGTTCGTCGAGCCCGGCATTCCCATGCTGGTGCTCGAGACCGCGCTGCCGGCCAAATTCTCCGAAACCATCCAGCAGGCCATCGGCCGTCCGGCGCCCGTGCCGGCCGATCTGGCCGGTCTGGAGTCGCTGCCGCAGCGCGTCGAAGTGATGGATTGCGATGCGAAGCTGGTGCGGGATTTTCTCGAGAAGCATGCCAAGCTTTGAATTCTCAGGCCGGGCTGCCGACCTGATTTCTCGATCCGTCGATCGCGTGGTGCAGGGGCGGCCCATCTCGGCCTGATCGGCTGCCTCGGCCCCTGGGCGGGGCAGCCGATCAGGCTTTCCCGCGCACCCCAAAGGCCAGGCTCGGCCAACGGCTTAAGAACTCAAACCGCCAAAGCCCCGCGCAGCAACTCGTCGAGCAGCCCGTTCATCCCTTGCGGATGTGCGGCGGCCCGCTCCTGCAACTGCGCGACCAGCTGGCCGTCGAGCTTGCAGGCAAAAGACACCAGTCCCTTGGCCTGGTCCTGCTTGCGCTGCTCGCGCCGATCGAGTGCCGCGTCGGGAGCCGTACCCTTGCCGAAGCGCTCCGAATGCGATTGTTTCAGTGCATTCGTGAGCTTGAGCGCATTGTTCTTTGCGAGATCGAACTTCTTCATCGTCATGGCGTCGCTTCCCAACCGTGTTCGGCGTGGTACTTGGCTACACGCTCGACTTCGTTTTTAGAACCCAGGATCACGCTTACGCGCTGGTGCAGCTTTTCGGGCTGCACTTCCATGATGCGCTGCGTACCGGTGATCGACACGCCGCCGGCCTGTTCCACCAGGAAGCTCATGGGATTTGCTTCGTACATCAGGCGCAGCTTGCCGGGCTTGGAGGGTTCGCGCGAGTCCCAGGGATACATGAAAATCCCGCCGCGGGTCAGCACGCGATGCACATCAGCCACCATCGATGCGATCCAGCGCATGTTGTAGTCTTTGCCGAGCGGGCCCGTCCTGCCGGCCAGGCAGTCGTCGATATAGCGCTTCATGGGAGGGGCCCAGTGGCGCATGTTGGACATGTTGATGGCGAATTCCCTGGTGTCCTCGGGGATCTCGAATTTTTCCTGAGTCAGGACCCATGAGCCCATTTCGCGGTCGAGCGTAAAGCCCACCGTGCCCTGCCCGATGGTGAGCACCAGCATGGTTTGGGGTCCGTAGACGGCATAGCCGGCGGCCACCTGTTTGGTGCCGGGCTGCAGGAAGTCCTTCTCGACGATCGCCCGGTCGGGGTTGTGCGGCGCCTTGAGCACCGAGAAGATGGTGCCGATCGACACGTTCACGTCGATGTTCGACGAGCCGTCCAGGGGGTCGAACAGCAGCAGGTATTCGCCCTTGGGATAACGGTTGGGGATGGAGTGGATGGTTTCCATTTCCTCGGATGCCATGGCGGCGAGGTGGCCGCCCCATTCATTGGCTTCGAGCAGGATCTCGTTGGACATCACGTCCAGCTTTTTTTGCACTTCGCCCTGGACGTTTTCGGATTCGAGTGCGCCGAGCACGCCGCCCAGCGCGCCTTTGCCCACGGCATGGCCGATGCTCTTGCAGGCACGCGCCACCACTTCGATGAGCAGGCGCAACTCGGACGAGATTGCCTGAGCCGAGCGCTGCTGCTCGACCAGGTATTGCGTGAGGGTCTTTTTCTTCATGAGTGGATTCCTATGCCTGCGGGGCAAATTCCAAAGCTTTCGAAACGATTTCCAGCACGTTGCGCGACAGGCCGGGATGGCCGGCGACGCGCTCCAGGGCCAGTTGCATGGGGGCACGCAGCGCGGGCACGAAGCGGGCCCAGCTGTCGAGCGCGCGCGCAAGGCGCGCGGCTATTTCAGGGTTCATGCCGTCCAGCGCGATGACCTGGTCTGCCCAGTAGGCGTAGCCCTGGCCGCTTGCCGCATGCATGCCGCGGGCGTTGTTCAGGCAGAACTGGAATACCAGCGCGCGGGCGCGGTTGGGATTGCGCAGCGTGAAAGCCTGGTGCTGCATCAGCCGGCGCACGACGGCGACATCGGTGGAGCGCGCGGTGGCCTGCAGAGTGAACCATTTGTCGATGACCAGGGGATCGTCCTGCCAGCGGTCGTAGAAGGCCGCCAGCGCCTGCGCCGGCGCCGGGCCTTCGCCGTAGTTGATGAGGCTCGAGAGCGCAGCCATGCTGTCGGTCATGTTGTCGGCCTGTGCATACTGGCGCTCGGCCAAGGCCTGGGCGCCTTCGGCTTTGGCGGCCATCAGGTGGGCCAACGCCAGGTTCTTCATTGCGCGCATGCCGGCCGGGCCGGGC
>DAIDKG010000549.1 GCA_027450125.1 Bordetella sp.
CGGCATCATTGCCGGCCTGCAGGCCGGCAAGTTTGACGTGATCATCAACCAGGTGACCATCACGCCGCAGCGCCAGCAGGCGCTGGATTTCAGCCAGCCTTACACCTACTCGGCCGCCCAGCTGATCCAGCGCGCCGACGACAAGCGCGACATCAAGTCGCTGAGCGAGTTCAAGGGCAAGCTCAAGCTGGGCGTGACGCTGGGCACTAACTACGACCAGATGGCCAAGGCGGTTCCGGGCATCAACGTGCAGACGTACTCGGGCGCGCCTGAAAAGCTGGCCGACCTGATGGCGCATCGCATCGACGCCACCATCGACGACAGGCTCATGCTGCCGTACATCATCAAGACCTCGCATCTGCCGCTGCGTCCGGGCGAGATCCTGAAGGGCGCCGACCAGGAAATGGGCATCCCCTTCCGCAAGGGCAATCCCAAGTTCGCCAAGGCCATCAACGACGCGCTGACCGCGATGAAGAAGGACGGCACGCTCAAGAAGATCTCGATGCACTGGTTCAACACCGACGTGACCCACCCCATCGGGCACTGAGTCTTCGTTACCCCCCATGCGCCGCGCCGCCGTAGCAACGGCTGGCGCGGCGCGGTTTTTCCGGATTGCACATGGCGCATCTCGATCTCATCTGGCAGTCCCTGCCCGTGCTCCTGCTGGGCGCGGCGATCACCCTGAAATTCGCGCTGGCCTCGGCGGCCCTGGGCTTGTGCGTCGGGGTGGTGGTCGCCATCATGGGCATCGGCCACAATCCCGTTCTCAGGCGCATCGCGCGCGGCTACGTCAGCCTGATGCGCGGCACGCCGCTGCTGGTGCAGATCTTCGTCATCTATTACGGCCTGCCGGACATCGGCATCACCTTCGACCCGACATCCGCGGGCATACTCGCCCTGACCGCCAATGCCGGCGCCTACCTGTCGGAAAGCATGCGCGGCGCGATCCTGGGCATCAGCCAGGGCCAGTGGGACGCGGCCCGCAGCCTGGGCCTGGGCTATCTGCAGATATTGCGATACGTGATATGCCCGCAGGCGCTGCGTCTTGCGGTTCCCAGCCTGGGCAACACGCTGATCAGCCTCATCAAGGACACCTCGCTCGTCTCGGTGATCACGGTGACCGAACTGCTGCGCTCGGCCCAGGAGGTGATCGCCGCGACGTTCCAGCCGCTGCCCCTGTACTTGACCGCCGCCGCGATCTATTGGCTGCTGAGCACCGGCATGGCAACGGTGCAGCGGCATGTCGAGGCGCGCCTGGCCAGATCCATCGTGCGCTGACGGGCGAGCCGGCGCGGCCCCGCGAGGCGTGCCGGCCGGCGCCGCGGTTCAGGGCCGGTGCGTCCAGGTCCTGAACGGGAAATGCAGCGCATGTCCCGTGAAGTCGGGAAACTCATGGAAGTCGGCGCGCAGGGCGTCGCGCACCGGCGTCTGCATGGCCGCCGTCATGGCTTGCGGCGTATCGAAGACCACCTTGTTGCGCTGCATGCAGGGCCGCACGGGCAGCGGCAGATCGCAAATGGCCACCGCCGGCGTGTAGATGTCGATGGCGCGTATGCCCGGGAATTTCGCCAGCAGGTAGGGGTGGTGGGCGACATAGAAGACGTGCCAGGCGTTTTCGTCCTGGGCCGGGCCAGCATATTCCACCCAATAACTCAGGCTGCTGTCCTCGCCCTGCGCGATACGTTCGTCGGCGACGGCATAGCGTCGCGCCAGCATCGCCTGCTGCGCGGCCGGCACGCCCTTGAGGCTGGGCAGGAACTTGGGTTCGACCAGCACCGACAGGTGCGCGCCGGGGTGCAGCAGCGTTTCCAGTGCCAATACGTCGGCAAAATCGAGCTGCAGGATGAGCGCGGGCTGGGCCTGCTCCTGCTCGCCGGCGTAATGCGGATCGTGCGCCTGGGCCGGGGTGAGGACGTGCCCCGCCAGCAGGCCCGGGCAGCCGCGGATCAGCGCCTTTAGCGCGTTCAGGTCGTATTCGTCGACACGGGCGCCGGCGCTTGCGCCCGCGCCTTGCCAAACGCAAAACCAGGTAATAGCCATGGTGTAGGGCCTTCGAGGTTGGGGGCGCAGGGTCAGAGCGCGATCGTCGCCGCGACGCTGGAGCCGCCGCAGACGAACAGATTCTGGCCTGTGATCCATTCGTTGGCGGGTTCCAGGAAAAAGGCGATGGCGCGCGCGACATCCTCGGCGGCGCCCAGCCGCTTGAGCGGGATCGACGCGGCCAGGGCATCGCGCTTGGGGTCGCCTACGGGCAGGCCTGCATCGAGCATGGGCGTGCCGATGGGACCGGGCGAGACGGTGTTGACGGTAATGCCGTAGGGCGCGAGTTCCAGCGACCAGGTGCGATCCATCGACACGATGGCGGCCTTGGACGCCGAGTAGACGGTGCGTCCGGCCAGCCCGACGATGGCGCGCGTGGACAGGTTCACGATGCGGCCGTAGCGTCGCTGCTTCATGCCGGGCACGACGGCCTGGGTCAGCAGGATGGCCGCGCGCACATGCAGGTTCATCAGCTCGTCGAAATCCCGGTCGGTGACTTCCTCGAGCGGCTTGTGGATGACGCGCCCGGCGTTGTTGACCAGCATGTCGTAATCGCCTTCCCGGGCGATCTGCGCGGCGGCGGCCTTGACGGCGGCGGGATCGCTCAGGTCAACGGCGCGCTGGGTGAGTCTTGGATGGCTGAATCCGGCTCGGTCCGAGCGCGACAGCGACACCACCTGGGCGCCCAGCTCCAGAAGCAGGTCGCAGAGCGCCGCCCCGATGCCGGTGCTGCCGCCGGTGATGAGGGCTTTCTGGCCATGCAAAGGTGCGCGGGAGGTGCTCATGGGTGTCCTTGGGCGGGCGTTGTCCTGGAGCTATATAGTTTAAGCTTGTAGCTTTAAATTTCAAGCATGCCGAAGCCCTCGCCGGCAGGACGCCGGAATCAGTGCCCGCCAGCCGGGGCCGGGGCCGAAGCGCCGGCCACGCTGCTGCCCCCGTCGATCGGCATGCGCCGCGTGATCGCGATCGACGCGACCGAGAACATGCCCACGATGAGGAAGGCGGGCCAGAAATCGGTCCAGGCCAGCTGCGCCTGGCCGTGCAGCGACTGCGACAGATGCAGCAGCATGCCCGCGATGGTCACGCCCAGGCCCAGCGACATCTGCTGGATCACGCTGGCCACGCTGGTGGAGCGACCGACGTCGCGGGTCTCGATATCGGCATAGGCCAGGGAATTGAGGCTGGTGAATTGCAGCGCGGGAAAAATGCCGCCCAGGGTCACGATGAACCAGATGCTCAGCCAGGACATGCCCGGGTGCAGGATGCCGCATATGGCCACGGCCATGCCGCAGAGCACGGCATTGACGATCAGCACCCTGCGAAAACCCCAGCGCTTGAGGAGTTTGATGGCCAGGGTCTTGGTGCAGAAACTGCCGATGGCTGAGCAGCAGGTGATGGTGCCGCCTTCGAAGGCCGTCATGCCCAGTCCGTCCTGCAGCAAAAGCGGCAGCAGAAAAGGCAGGGCGCCCAGGCCGATGCGAAACAGCGAACCGCCCAGCACGCTGCAATTGAACGTGGGAATGCGCAGGAAGCTCAGGTCCAGCAGCGGATTCTCCACGTGCTGCGAGTAGACCCAGTACAGGCCCAGGAGCAGGGCGCCGATCAGCACCAGTCCCACGGCCGTGCTCTCCAGGATCAGGCCGCTGCCTATCGTCGACATGCCCAGCATGAAGAGCGACGCGCCCAGGCCCGTCAGGACAAAGCCTGTCCAGTCCAGCTTGCCGGGATGCTCTTCGCGGCTGTTCTCGATGTAGCGGTTGGTGAGGTAGATGCCCAGTATGCCGATGGGCACGTTGATGAAGAACATCAGGCGCCAGTTCAGATACGTGGTGATGAAACCGCCCAGCAGCGGCCCCAGCACCGGCCCGGCCTGGGCGGGGATGGTCAGGTAGGTGACGGCCCGGATGAAGTCCGACTTGGGCACCGCGCGAAACATCAGGATGCGGCCCACCGGCACCATCATCGCGCCGCCCACGCCCTGGATGAAGCGGGCCAGCACGAGGGTCGTTAGCGAGGTAGCCGCCGCGCACAGCAGCGACCCCACGACGAAGGTGGCGATGGCGGTGCGAAAGACCGTGCGCGCCCCGAATCTGTCGGCCACCCAGCCGCAGATGGGAATGAATACTCCCAGGCCCACGACGTAGCTGGTGACGGCCAGCTTGAGCGTGATCGGGTTTTGCCCCAGGTCGCGCGCCAGCACCGGAATGGCCGTGACCAGGATGGTCGAATCCACATTCTCCATAAGCAGCGCGCAGGCAACGATGAGCGGGACGATGAGCGGGCCGAAGCGGGAGGATTTCAAAGGCATGGCGAATGGCGGCAGGAGGTGCCGGGGCATTATGACATTGAAGGCTGAAGGCAAACCGAAGGCCGCTTCGGGTATTCTTGCCCGAGCCTGGCCGGCCTCGGTCGGGTGCAAAGGAGCAAAGGAATGGATGCGGATTTTTGGCTGGAGCGCTGGCGTCAGGGGCAGACCGGGTTCCACCTGAACAAGACCACGCCCCTGCTGGCCAAGTACTGGCCGACGCTGGGCTTGCCCCGGGCGAGCCGGGTGCTGGTGCCTTTGTGCGGCAAGTCGCTTGACATGCTCTGGCTGGCCGGCCAGGGCCACCAGGTTTTGGGCGTCGAACTGTCGCCGCTGGCCGTCGAGCAGTTTTTCGCCGAAAACCGGCTTGTGCCCGAGATGCGCCCGACGCCGGCCGGCACGCTCTACAGCGCCGGCAGTATCCAGATCCTGTGCGGCGACATATTCGCCCTCGGCCAGGCCGATTTTGCCGGGTGTGCAGGCGCCTATGATCGGGCGGCCCTGATCGCACTGCCGGCGTCCATGCGCGAGCGCTATGTGCGCCACGTCTATGGACAGCTGCCCGATCCGTGCCGGACCTTGCTGCTCACGCTCGAATACGACCAGGGCGAGATGGCCGGCCCGCCCTTTGCAGTTCTTGAAGAGGAAGTGCGGACTTTGTATGCATCCTGGGCTAGCGTATCGGTACGTGATCGGCGCGGCATCCTGGACAAGGAACCGTCGTTCGCTGCGCGCGGCCTGACCCGGCTGGACACGGTCGTCTACGAATTGCGGCGGACCCTGGCCTGAATTCGCGCCGCCGGAACTCGCGGCGCGCTGTTACCATGTTGTTTGTATTTTGTTACAAGTATTGTGAACCCCCTGCGCCGCGCCTTCGGGCCGCGCGCAATGCGGAGGGCGATTGTGCTGAAGTCCTGGCTGCGCAAGTTGCACGCCGCGACGCTTGCCAGGGGAACGGCCGGCGACGACGCGATGGCCGCGCTGGACGCCCAGCCCGAGTCGATCGGCAAGCATCTGGAAGTCGTGCATCTGCTGCGCTCGGTGCGCGATGAGCAGTCCCTGGCGATCATTTCGCTGAACGGACAAACCGAAAGCGGCGTGACGACCCTGCTGGAAGTCGTGCAGCAGGCCAGGGTGCTCGTCTTCGCCGGCTTGTCCGACCCGGGACTGACCGAGCGGCTGCTGGCCAGCCGCGGGCCGCACATGGTCTCGACCTCCTGCGACCAGGTCTATCTCATGTTCGAGATCGAACGCCTGGAGAGGACGGACTATTTCGGCCGCCCCGCGCTCAAGGCCGGCCTGCCCCGGACCGTGAACTACATGCAGCGGCGCGATGCCTTTCGCACCGCCGTCCCGCCGGACAAAGACGTGAGCTGCACGATCGTGCAGCGGGATGCCGCCATCCACCCCTCGGCCGGCCGGCTGGTCGTGCGCGACCTGAGCGTGACGGGCCTGGCCCTGGCCGACCCGGCCCGCGTGCTCGATGCCGAGTTCGGCAGCGTCTACGCGGCCAGGCTCGACATTCCCCATGCGGGTGCCTTCGACGTGAGCCTGAGCGTGATCCACGCCAGCGAGGAGGAGCCCGCGCACAAGGGCGCGGCCAAGGTGCGCCGCGTCGGCTGCTCCTTCGTCGACATGCCCTGGAATGTGCGCATCCGCATCCAGAGCTTTGTCAGCGATCTCCAGCGCGAGGAAATCATGCGCCAACGCGGCCTGTCGGGTCACGGTAAAATGTCGCCGTCCGCCTGAGAGGCGGGCCCGGTTTTTTCATGCCGCCCTTAGCTCAGTTGGATAGAGCACTCGCCTTCTAAGCGAGCGGTCACACGTTCGAATCGTGTAGGGCGGGCCACTGGCCATGCGGTTCGTCCGCGCCGTCGGTTCACCGCTTCGTTCAATACACGATAGCAGCGCCCGCCGGCCGGCGCGGGTAGTTGGCGCCGTAGCGCCAACCTGCCTGAACGCCCGTATCGGCCACGGAATCGTTGCCCACTTGCGTCGCGCTCTCGCGCTGGCCGGGCAGGGCGCCGATCTGGATGATTTCCGCTGCGCCCCAGGGAGCCTCGGCCTTCATGCGATAGCCCATGGCCTCGAGCAGGCGCAGCGTATCCGGAGACAGGCCGCCCCTTTCGTAATAAACGACGTCGGGCAGCCACTGATGATGGATGCGCGGCGCATCCACTGCTTCCTGGGGCTGCATGCCGAAGTCGATCAGGTTCAGGGCGACCTGCAGGACGATGGTGATGATGCGCGAACCGCCTGGCGAGCCCAGCACCAGTTTGACCTTGCCGTTGCGCAGGATGAGGGTCGGCGCCATCGATGACAGGGGCCGCTTGCCCGGCTCGATGTCGTTGGCCTTGCCCTGTACCAGCCCGAAAAGATTGGGCGCGCCGGACTTGGACGTGAAGTCGTCCATTTCGTCGTTGAGGAAGAAACCGTGTCCGGGCGCCATGACGCCTGCGCCGAAACGGCCGTTCAGGGTATAGGTCACGGCTACTGCGTTGCCCTGGGCATCGACAACCGAATAATGCGTGGTCTGCGGTTTTTCCTCGGCGGCGGCGCCGGCGGCCGGCAGGTGCGACACGCCGGCAACGCCGGGTTTGATCCGATCCCGGATGGCCTGCGCGTGCGCAGGACTGAGCAGGCGATCGATGGGGTTGTGGACGAAGGCCGGGTCGCCCAGTTCGGTATTGCGGTCCTCGTAGGCGTGGCGCATGGCTTCGACCAGCGTGTGGACGTACTGCGCTGAGCCGCAGCCCATGGCATGCAGGTCGTAGCCAGAGAGGACGCCGAGCAGTTCGCACAGCGTCACGCCGCCGGAACTGGGGGGCGGCGCAGACAGCACGGTATAGCCCCGGTACTGGCAGGACAGGGGCGCCGATTGCGTGACCCGGTAATGCGCCAGGTCCGATGTGCGCAACACGCCGCCGGACTGGCGCGACGCGCGCCCGATCGCAGCGGCGATCGGGCCATGGTAGAAAGCGCTGGCGCCGTGATCCGCGATGGCTTTCAGCGTGGCGGCCAGATCGCGCTGGACCAGACGCTCGCCGGGCAGCAACGGGCTGCCGTCCGGATGCAGGAAAATGCGCCGCGCCTGCGGATCGCGGCGAAAGCGCGCCGTGTCCAGATCCAGAATGGCGGCGTCGTCGCGCGTGAGCACGAAACCCTTGCCGGCCAGCGCGATGGCGGGTGCCATCACCTCGCGGCGCGGCAAGGTGCCGAATTCCCGCAGGGCGGTATCCAGCCCCAGGACGGTGCCGGGGACCGCCACGGCGCGCCAGCCGTCCAGGCTGGCGCGGGGTTCGATCTGCCCCCGGGCGTCCAGATACATGTCCGGCGTCGCCCGCGCGGGGGCGGTTTCACGGAAATTCAGGAACACATTGCGGCCGTCAGCCAGATGCAATGTCATGAACCCGCCGCCGCCCAGATTGCCGCAGCAAGGGTCCACCACGGCCAGCGCATAACCCATCGCGACCGCGGCATCGACGGCGTTGCCGCCGCGCTTGAGGATGTCTTCCCCGGCCTGCGAGGCCAGGCGCTGGGCCGAGACCACCATGGCATGCCGGCCCTGGACCGCGGGCAGCGATGCGGCGCGAGCGGGCCGGCCCGGCAGTCCATGCAGCGCGGCGCACGCCAGCGCTACCTGGACCAGGCCGCATGAAAAGCGGCGCAGCCGCTGCCATGACTGGGGAAAAGCGGAACAAAGCATCGGGGAGTCTCCATCGTCGGGGATTCGTCCGGTCGGAACGAATCCGGGCACGCCCTGTATGGGCCCGTGCCGCGCAGTCCTGCGTTGTATCGCAAATTCCGCGTGAACTGTGGGACGCCAGGGGCGCCCGGGCGAATGTCAGGCGAGGCTTGCCGCGTTCGCCAAGCCTCAGGCGCCGTGCAGCGCGTCCATGAGCCGCGCCAGCTGCACGTCCAGTTCGGTCACGCCGCCCGCGTCGTGCGTGGACAGCACGACATCCACCCGGTTGTAGACATTGAACCACTCGGGATGGTGATCCATTCGTTCGGCCGCGAGCGCCACGCGCGTCATGAAGCCGAAGGCGGCATTGAAGTCATTGAACAGGTAGGTCCTGGCGATGGCGTCGCGCCCATCGGCGGCGGTCCAGCCAGGCAGTGACGACAGGGCCTTGGCCGCGCCGATTTTTTCCGGTCTGTGCATGTCTGGTCTCCAGGTTGCGGATCTGCGGCCGGCGGGACATCGATGCGGTCCGGCAGGGGCTTCGCCGGGATCATGGATGTATCGACGGCGGGCGGTCACACGCAAATTTTTGCGATTGATCAAAGTCGGGGGGTTCTGGAAATCCTGGATTTCCCGTACCAATTTTGTGTAAACGCCCGGCAACGTTCGACGATTATGCTTCATGTCACGTAATACTCGTAAACTGCCCAAGCCGTCGGTGACTGGCGGCTAGCTCCCAGGAGAGGTCGATGACAAAGTTGATTAAAACTGCAAGCCGCAAGATTTTTGTCTCAGAGATTGCCATCGCTGTCGCCGCTGCCGCTGCGCTTCCGGCGGTTGCCCACGCCGACAAGCTCGGCGATCTTTACGCCGCCGCCAAGAAAGAGGGCGCCCTG
>DAIDKG010000550.1 GCA_027450125.1 Bordetella sp.
GTGCAGACCGCCAGCCTCATCGCAGTGTTGGGCGCCGCCGGCCTGGCGGTAGGCCTGGCCTTGCAGGGCACGCTGCAGAATATTGCCGCCGGCCTCATGCTGCTGATCCTGCGGCCGATCCGCGCCGGCGAGGCGATCGCGCTCAGTTCCGGCGCGTCGGGAACGGTGGACGAGATCGGCCTGTTCATCACGCGCATCGTGCAGTTCGACGGCATTGTCGTCCTGCTGCCCAACAGCACGGTCTGGACGGCCACCATTACCAATTACAGCCGCAATACCCAGCGCCGGCTCGATCTGCCCGTCGTCGTCAATTACGGCGACGATCTGGACGCGGCGATCGCGCTGGTGGGCAAGGTCGTCGCCGCGCATCCCATGGTCCAGGCCGACCCTGCGCCCATCGTCAAGGCCAACGATTACAAGGACACCGGTACGGAGATCAATGTGCGGGTCTGGAGCAAGGCGGACGACTACTGGGATCTGCGCTGGGACCTGTTTCACCAGATCCGCGTGGCCATGGTCCGCGAGGGCTTTCATCCGCCGGCCCAGGGACGCGACCTGCGAGGAGCCCCGCCTCGCGGCTAGGGGCCGTTGGCGTCGGCAGGCCCTGGCGCATCGTCCGTCCGGCCGCGCAAGCGTCCCGGTATAAGATTGGCCCGCGAACAGTTTTTCTCATAAAAAAAGTCCGCGCAAATTTGCGATGGCTCGCCTTGTTCGCGCGCGGACGCCATATCGGAGATTCGCTCATGACTTCATCTGCTTTGCCGCAGCGCCGTTCTTTCGTCCGCAAGGCCGCCGTACTGGCCGCGGGCCTGGCGGGCGCCTTCGCCATGTCCGCCGCACAGGCCGCCTACCCCGATCAACCGGTGCGGATGCTGGTCGGGTTCTCGGCAGGCGGCACGACCGACATTGTGGCCCGCGTCCTGTCCAAGGAACTCACCACCACGTTCAATCAGTCCTTTGTCGTGGAAAACCGCCCCGGCGCGGGCAGCAACCTGGCCGCCGGCGAAGTGGCGCGCGCCAAGCCCGACGGCTATACCCTGCTGATGGTGGCGGTCACCAGCGCCATCAACCAGACGCTCTACAAGAACCTGCCCTTCAATCTGGAAACCAGCTTCAAACCCGTGGCGCTGGGGGCCAAAGTGCCCAACATCCTGGTGGTCAATCCTCAACTGCCGGTCCATTCCGTGCAGGAGCTGATCGCCTACGGCAAGGCCCATCCGGGCAGGCTGGCCTTCGCTTCTTCGGGCAGCGGCACGTCCATCCATATGGCGGGCGAGCTCTTCAAGCTCAAGACCGGCATTCAGATGACCCACATCCCCTACAAGGGGTCGGGCCCGGCCGTCAGCGACCTGATCGGCGGCCACGTGCAGCTGATGTTCGACAACATGCCCTCGTCGTGGCCGCAGGCCAAGGCCGGCAAGCTGCGCGCGCTGGCGATCACCACCAAGGTGCGCTCGCCGGCCGCGCCCGACCTGCCCACCATCGAAGAGCTGCACATTCCGGGGCTGGAACAGTTCGACGTGTCGTCGTGGTTCGGCGTTATCGCGCCGGCCGGCACGCCGGATGACGTCGTCGACAAGCTCAACGCCGCCATCGAGGCGGCCCTGAAAAAGCCCGAGGTGCAGGAGCGCTTCGCCAACCTGGGCGCGCAGATCGAGTACACCACGCCCCAGCAATTCGGCGCCTTCATCAAGAGCCAGGTCGATACGTGGCGGCCGGTGGTCAAAGCCTCGGGCGCGACGGTCGATTAAGTCCGGGGTGCGGTGCGCCGAGGGCGGCCGGGCCGCCCCGGCCCAGGCCTGCAGCCGACCCTGCAGGCCTATTTCCTGCCGCCAGGTTCGGCGCGCCGCGCCGTGGCCAGCACGGCTGTGCAGACGCCGCGCAGCATGTCTATCTCGTCGCGGGTCGGCGTCTGGCGGTTGAAG
>DAIDKG010000551.1 GCA_027450125.1 Bordetella sp.
GCGCGAACAGCGCGTCGTAGAGCCGCAGCAATTGAAGCCAGTCGGTCTCTTCAGCGGAGCTGGCGCGGGCATGCACTGCCGCCAGCTCGGCCTGCAGGGCGAGGGGACCAGGCCCTTGCGGTCGCAGCGCATTCAGGCGGCGGCAGCGAGCCAAGGCCTCCAGGCCGCGACGCACCAGCAGGGGGTCCCAGCGGCGCCGGTCCTGCTCCAGCAACAGCACGGGACGGCCCAGCCCGTCCGTGCGCGCCGGCAAGCGCGAGGCTTGCAGCTCCATCAACGCCAGCAGGGCCTGTGCATCCGCGTTTGTCGGAAGCAGGGCGGCAAGGTGTCGTGCCAGTCGCAGTGCTTCGAGGCACAGGGTCGGCCGCGTCCACTCGGCGCCGCTGGTGGCGGCGTAGCCTTCGTTGAACATCAGGTACAGCACCGTGCAGACGGCGTCCAGGCGCGCGGCGCGCGCGGATGCCGGCGGCAGTTCGAAGGGCTCTCCAGCCAGTTGCGCCTTGGCGCGCGTGATGCGCTGCGCAATGGTGGCCTCTTTGGCGAACAGGGCGCGCGCGATTTCGGCTACCGTCAATCCGGCCACCAGGCGCAAGGTGAGCACCCATTGCGCCTCGCGCGCCAGCTTGGGATGGCAGGCGATGAACATCAGCTTCAAGGCGTCGTCGCCCACCTCGTCGGCTTCGCCGGCCAGCAAGATGTCCAGCGGGTCCGGTGCCAGGTGGGTCGCCAGTGCATCGGCATCGGCGCCCAGCGCCTGCTGTTGCCGCGCCGCCATCTGCTCGTGGCGCATCCGGTCTAGCAGCCGGTGCTTCGCGGCGGTCATCAACCAGGCGCCGGGCCGTTCGGGCCAGCCCTCGGCCGGCCAGCGTTGCAGCGCGGCCACCAGCGCGTCCTGCACGCAGTCTTCGGCCAGGGCCAGGTCAGCGCCGGCACGCAGCATGGCCCCGGTAAGGCGCCTGGCTTCCAGGCGCCAGACGGCTTCGATGGAAGGCGTCATCCGCCCTGCTTGATGGCGGCCAGTTGTTCGCGGATGATGCGCTCGGCATCTTCGGGCGGCAGATCGATGCCGCCCATCAGCGGGCGCACCTCGATGCAGCATGGCTGGCCGGGGAACGGCGCAGGAAAGCGCTGCGCCCAGGCCAGCGCTTCGTCGCGGGATCGCACCTCGATCAGCGTATAGCCGGCGATCAGCTCCTTGGTCTCGGCGAAGGGACCGTCCATGATGTTCACCTGGCCGGCGGCGTCGTACTGCACGCGAAATCCCTGACTGCTGGGCTGCAGGCCGGCGCCATCGAGCAGCACGCCGGCCTTGGCCATCTCGTCGTGGAAGGCCATCATGCGCGGCACGAGCGTCGGATCATCGGGGAAGTCGCCTGCCTCGCTCATGGCGGTGGCGCGGACTTGGATCATGTAACGGGGCATGGAAGTCTCCTGAAGTGGTTACCTTATACGACGAACGGCGGCGGCTCATTTCGACAGGTTCCCCGGTCTTCGGGTTGGCATGGCCCTGCCCGTCGGCTTTGCGGCAGCGAGATCCGCTCAGCGAATATCTCTGGCGGGTCGATTGCAGCCCAATACATCACGCGGCAACCGGCCAGGCGCAGTACGGACCAAGTTTTCGCTTCTTGCGCTAGGTCGCGGGGCCCTTCAGCTCGATCTGGTTTCCATCGGGGTCGAAGCAATAGATCGAAAGTCCGTCGCCTTCGGCGCCGTATCGCATCGCGGCCCTGTCCGGGGTGATGCCGAAAGCGCGCAGATGTTCGAGGATGGCGGTTTCATCGAACGGATCGACCCGCAGGCAAAAGTGGTCGAGATTGCGTCGCTCCTTTTCCGGAGCTTCGCCGCCGGCGGCGCCCAAGGGGCCTTGCACGTCGACCAGATCGATCATGGACCCGCCGGCGCCTAGATGGATCAGGGCGAGCTTGTCGTTCTTTTTCTTGACGGAACAGCCCAGTACCTTCGTATAGAAGTCCACACTGCGCGCCAGGTCCCGGACCCTGAGGACGACATGATCCAAGTGCTTAATCTGAAATGCCGGCATGATTATCCTCCTGGGATGAAACGGAATTGGCGCAAGAGGTCGGGCAATCGACGACTGTCCACGATCGACTCCGCATCCGACCTGGTAGGCGCACGTGGAATCGCCTCTCAGTTGCTGTAGCGCATATCCTTGGGCACCTCATACCGTCCGTCCCGGTATGGCAGGGTCGCGATCGACGGCTTGGCCGTCTTGGTGTGATCGACGCAGTCCCCGGCGGCGAGGGTGCTCACGGTCGTTGTGGTTCTGGAGGTCACCCGCAGCGCCGCGTAGCCGCTCTTGCCTGCGGGGCCCACAGCGATGGTGCGCAAGGTTTCGCGCCGCGTGCCGGCGCAGTTCTCGTCCCATTCGCCGTTCGATTCCTTGACCATCAGGCCGTCGAGCACGGTCCGCAGCCTGGCGCCTTCCATCACGTACAGGCTCAGCGCCCTGGCCCCGTAGGGGCTGGCGCGCGACATATTGTCGTAGTCCACGCGGATGCCGAAAGCGCGCAGTCGCGGCGTGAGCTGGTAGGGCGCTGTGTCGATGACCAGTTCCCTGATCGCCACGGCGTCGAACTGGAGCGCGGACTTGCGCAACTGATGCGCGACGATTGCGCCCGTGGCCGTATCGGCGACGAGCACTTCGAGATCGTCGGTGCCCTGGATATCGGTATTGCCCGGGCGCGAAAAGGGCAGCGCCGCGATCGTCAGCGCCGGGTCGGCCGGCCAGATCTTGCAGACGGCGCCACGATCCTGGTCGATCGCGCGGCCCGGCTGCAGCTGCTGCGCCCACTTGGCGGCATTGTCTTCGCAGCCGGCGTGGGCCAGCAGGGGCGCGCCGGCCAGGACCAGGCCGATCAGGGTGCCTTTCATATCCGGTTTCACCTTCATGGCACGAACTAAGGGATTACCCTTGGTTTGGGATAAAATGCCGAGCTTCGCCCGCAGTGGCGCAATGGTAAGCCTGACGCACGGGCAAGGATAGTCGGCAGCATGGCCAGTCATGTACATATGGAATCGCCCGAGAGCGTCCTCAAGGTCACGCTGCGGATCGTTCCCTGCGTTCTCTTCACGTTCTTCTGTTATTTGATGGTCGGCCTGCAGCTGGCCGTGCTGCCGGGCTACGTGCACGATGTGCTGGGCTACGGGCCGGTGGTGACCGGCCTGGCGGTGAGCATGCAATCCATTGCCACGCTCATCACGCGCGCGCCGGCCGGCAAGCTGTCCGACACCATCGGTCCCAAGCGCTCGGTGATGCGCGGGCAGGTCGTCGGCGCGGCCAGCGGCGTATTGCTGCTGATGGCCTATGCCTTCGAACGCAGCCCCGCCTTCAGCCTGGGCGCGCTGCTGGTGTCGCGCTGCATGCTGGGCCTGTGCGAAAGCCAGGTTTCCAACTCGGGCATCACCTGGGGGCTGCTGCAGGTGGGCAACGCGCACACGGCCCGCGTCATTTCCTGGAACGGCGTGGCCACCTACGGCGGCCTGGCGCTGGGCGCGCCCCTGGGCGTGCTGGTGGCGGGCGATCTGAGCTTCGGCGCCATCGGCGCCGCGGTGCTGGGACTGGGGCTGCTCAGCCTGGCGATCTCCTGGTCGCGTCCGGCCCCGCCCATGCAGCACGGCGCGCGCATGGCCTACCGCAGCGTCGTGGCGCGGGTGCTGCCCTTTGGCGGTGGCCTGTGCCTGGGCACGCTGGGCATGGGCATGCTGACGGTGTTCGTCACGCTGTACTACGCCAGCCGTCATTGGGAGGGCGCGGCCAGTGCGCTGACCGTGTTCGGCTGCGCGCTGATCCTGGTGCGCCTGATCTCGGGCAACTGGATACCGCGTTTTGGCGGCTTCAAGGTGGCGGTCGGATCCTTGCTGGTCGAGGCGCTGGGCCTGGCCTTGCTCTGGCTGGCGCCCAACCCCGAGCTGGCGCTGGCCGGCGCCGCGCTCACCGGCATGGGTTTCTCGCTGGTGTTCCCGTCGCTGGGCGTGGAGGTGGTGACCCGCGTCTCGCCCGGCAGCCGCGGCGCGGCCATCGGCGTGTTCTCGGTTTTCTTCGACGTGGCGCTGGCGGTGGCCGGCCCTCTGGCGGGCTACATCTCCACGAACCACGGCTACGCCGCGATCTACCTGGTGGCAGCGTGCGGCTGTCTGCTCGCGGTCGTGCTGGTGGAGGCGATGCGGCGCGGCCTGCCGTCCGCGCGTCCCGCCTGAACGCCGGCCGGCAGCCGCCGCGGTTGCAGCGCGTGCGGGAACGCCGCCGATGAGGCGTCAGCAGGATTGAGTTTCACAGGCGCCCGAGCTTGCCGCACCGGGAGCCTGTGGGGCAGGGGCCGATACCGCTGCAGGCGGATCGGGAACCCGCAGCCGTCCGATCAAAAGACGCTCAATGGTTATGCCGCGGCGTCTTCTGCGCGATCTTCCGGTACTTGAGCGCGAATTCCAGCGTGGCGCCCTCGGACAGCTGGCCGGTTTTTTCGCGGAACAGCTCTTCCCACGGCGAATGGCTCTCGGGTATGGGCGGCGCCGGCAGCGTGCGCTTGCGCCGCGCGATTTCCTCTTCGCCGACCAGCGCATTGCACGTTCCCGCATTCAGGTCGATGCGGATCACATCGCCGGTCTGCAGCCAGGACAGGCCGCCGCCCGCGGCACTTTCGGGCGACACGTTCAGGATCGAGGGGCTGTCGGAGGTGCCCGACTGGCGGCCATCGCCCAGGGTGGGCAGGGTCATGACGCCGCGCTGTATCAGGGCGTCGGGCGGCTGCATGTTGACCACTTCGGCCGAGCCGGGCCAGCCCAGAGGGCCGGCGCCGCGCATGACCAGGATGCAGGATTCGTCGATGTCCAGCGCCGGGTCGTTGATGCGCTCGTGATAATCGTCCGAGCCGTCGAACACCACGGCGCGCACCTCGAATACGCCCTCCTGGCCGGGGCGGCTCAGGTACTGCTTGCGAAAGCTCTCGGAAATCACCGAGGTCTTCATGATGCCGAAGTCAAAGAGATTGCCGCTCAGGCCCAGGAAGCCAGCCTTTTCCATCATCGGCGCAGCGTAGGGCCAGATGACCTCGCGGTCGGCGGACTCGCGTCCGCGCAGGTTCTCGGCCATGGTCCTGCCGGTGACGGTCATGCAGCCGCCGTGCAGCTTGCCTGCGTTGTGCAGCTCCCACATCACGGCGGGCACGCCGCCGGCCCGGAAAAAGCGCTCGCCCAGGTATTTGCCGGCCGGCTGCATATTGACCAGCAGCGGCATGTCGTACGCGTGGCCGCTCCAGTCGCCCGGAACGAGCTCGACGCCGGCATGCCGGGCCATGGCCATGATGTGCACCTGCGCGTTGCTCGATCCGCCCGCGCAGGTGACCACCGACAGCCCCTCGTGATCGACTATGTCAAGGACAAGTACGGCAAGGACGCGGTCAGCCAGATCGTCACCTTCGGCACCATGGCCG
>DAIDKG010000552.1 GCA_027450125.1 Bordetella sp.
TGCCTATGCCCGAGCGCATGCGCAACCTGCGCGCGCCGGTCTATGGGTCGGATCGCCTGGGTGTTCTGGATCACGATCTGACCCGCAACGCCGTGCGCAATGGGGATCCGCTGGGCGAGCGCATCATTGTGACCGGCCGCATCCTCGACGAGCGGGAAAAGCCCGTAACCAACACGCTGGTCGAGGTCTGGCAGGCAAACGCCGCGGGCCGCTATATCCACAAGGCGGACCAGCACGATGCGCCGCTGGATCCGAATTTCCTGGGCGCCGGCCGCTGCGTCACCGACGCCGACGGCGTCTATCGCTTCCTGACGATCAAACCGGGGGCGTATCCTTGGGGCAATCATCCCAATGCCTGGCGGCCCCAGCATATACATTTTTCGTTACTGGGCGAGTGCTTCAGTTCCCGCCTGATCACACAGATGTATTTCCCCGGCGATCCCCTGCTGGCCCTGGACCCGATGGTGCAGGGCGTGCCCGAGCATGCCCGTGAACGCCTGATCTCGAAATTCTCGATTGACGTGACCCAGGAGGGGTATGCGCTGGGCTATGTGTTCGATATCGTCCTGCGTGGAAGGAACGAAACGCCTATGGAGACACGCTGATGAGCCGTCAAACTCCTTCGCAGACTGTGGGGCCATTCTTCGCTTACGGCCTGGTACCCGAGCAGTATGGCTACGACCTGAAGAGCGCTTTCCCGATGCAACTCATCAATTCCGACGATCCAGCGCCGCGCATCAACCTGAGCGGGCAGGTGCTAGATGGCGACGGCAACCCCGTCCAGGACGCCATGCTGGAGTTTTTCGTGGAACAAGGTGAGGACGCACCGCCGCTCATGTGTCGCGTCGGCACTGGCACGAATGCGCAATGCAGATATAGCGTAGACTTTCCACGGCCGAAAATCGTGGCGGGCGAGGCGCCCCATATCGACGTAATCGTCACCGCGCGCGGCATGCTCCTGCATGCGATAACGCGCATCTATCTGGACGATGAACGGCAAGCCAACGAATCGGATCCGACATTACAGCGAGTTCCCGCCGAACGGCGTCACACTCTTGTCGCACGTACCCACCAAGAGAATTTCTACCATTTCGACGTGCGCCTGCAAGGCAACGGTGAGACGGTGTTCTTCGAGCTGTGACCCGATGATCGCCCTAAGAGCCATGTTCTCCACAGCGTCCATGCGTGCGCTATGGGAAGACGATGCGATCTATCGGGCAATGCTTCTCTTTGAGTCCGCCCTAGCGACCGCACAGGCCGAATGCGGGGTCATCCCGAGCGCTGCCGCCAGGGCGATCGTCCAGGGTTGCGAAAGCCTGCAACGCTTCGACTGGCTATCGTTGACTGCCGACGCACGCGTTGCGGGCACCGCGGCGATTCCCTTTGCCAAGGCGCTCAGGCAGTTCACAGCCACGCATGCGCCCAACCATGCGGCGTTCGTGCATTACGGGTCCACCAGCCAGGATGTCTGCGATACGGCACTAGTCCTGCAGGCGCAGCAGGCACTGGACATTGTCCGGCTACATATGCGGCGGCTCGGCGATGCGCTGGCGGCACAGGTCGCCCAGCATCGGCTCACACCGATGTTGGGCCGCACGCTTATGCAGCCCGCGACACCGATTTCGTTCGGCTGGAAGGCGGCGGGCTGGCTCGACATGCTGAGCCGCTGCGCGCTTGCACTGCATGAGGCGGGCGAGACGGCGCGGGTGATCCAGTTCGGCGGTGCGAACGGCGCGCGTACCGCGTTCGTCGAGCAAAGCGATGCGATCGCGGCAGCCGTTGCGAAAGCGCTCGGAGTAAGCGTGACTACAGTCTCATGGCACAGCGCACGAGACCGCCTTGCACGATTGGGCAACGAAATGGCCGTCTGCTGCGCCACGCTCGGAAAAATTGGGCGCGACATATCACTCATGATGCAGAGTGAGGTCGCCGAAGCCTTTGAACCCGCGGCCGAGGGGCGGGGAGGGTCGTCAGCCATGCCTCATAAGCGCAATCCGGTCGGTTGCATGCACATGCTGGATGCAGCAATACGCGCGCCTGGCCTCGCATCCTCGCTGATGGCCGATATGGTTGCAGAACACGAGCGCGGGCTTGGCAGCTGGCCGAATGCCCTGCCCTTGCTGGCGGACTTGTTCCTGCTTCTCGACAACAGTCTGACAATGGCGGTCGACACCGTGGAAGGTCTGAGAGTCGATTCGGATGCGATGCGTTCGAACATGGAACGCTTGCGCGGGGTAGCCTATGCGCAGGCCGACCTGGACGCGGCCCTGCGCGCGTGTGATACACAATGCGCGCGTGTACTGGCGGCGTGGCAGGCGCAACGCGCGGCATTGACCCGGACCTGACCACCATGAATCATTTCCTGAGTAATTGACCATCATGCCCTTTGCATCCAACAGCGGCGTCCGCATCTACTGGCGTCGCGACGGCAAGCCGTCTTTTCCGGCGCTGGTGCTCGGCAACTCGCTCGGCACCGACATGTCAGTGTGGGAGCCAGCCATGCCCCGCCTATTGCGCCATTTCCAAGTCATACGTTTCGACATGCGTGGTCATGGGGCGTCCGACGCTCCAAGGGCCGACTATTTGATGGACGATCTCGCCGACGACCTCGCCACCGTCGTCGAGGCGGCCAATATCGCCCACTTCGACTATTGCGGCGTATCGATGGGCGGCATGGTCGGCATCGCCTACGCGCAGCGGCGCGCCCCCCGCCTTGGCCACCTGGTCTTGTCCAACACGGCGGTGTCGTTTCCCGAAGGCGCCTGGGCCGCGCGTATCGAACAGGTGCGGCAAGGAGGGATGGCGGCCATCGCCGACACTGTGCTGGAGCGCTTCTTCACGGCGGACTTCCGGCAACGCGCAAGCGTCGTTTTCGAACGCGCGCGCGAATCCCTGCTGTCGCAAGATTCCCACGGATACATCGGGTGTTGCGCTGCGATCCGGGACATGCGCCTGGCGCAAGGACTACGACTCATCGATGCGCCGACGCTCGTAATCACCGGATGCGACGACGTATCCACTCCACCCAGCCGCGGTGAGGAAATCGCCGCCGCCATCCCGGATGCCCGGATCGCCGTCCTACCCGGTGCCCACATCCCTATGGTCGAGCGTCCTCTGGCATGGAGCGACGCAGTCATGGACTTCCTGGTTCCGACGGGCAACATCAGCGAGGCGCATCGCTACGACATCGGCCTAGCGCGTCGCCGCGAAGTGCTGGGCAGCGCCTACGTCGACGCGCGGCTTGCCGCCCGCACCAGTTTTACCGAGGATTTCCAGGCGCTAATCACGCAGCTGGCCTGGGGCAAACTCTGGACGTCCACGCGCCTGGACGACCTGACCCGCCGCGTGACCGTGCTGGCCATGACGGCAGCCATGGGCAGATGGGAAGAATTCGACCTGCATATCGCGGCGGCCCTGCGAGCCGGCGTCGAAGTGCCCGTGCTCCAGGAAGTGCTGACCATGGTCAGCGTCTACGCTGGCGTTCCGGCCGCCAATACCGGATTTGCGAGGACATCTAAGCTTATTGCACAAGCCGAAGCGGATTCCAGGAAAATTTCAAACCTCTAGGCATGTTGGTCAGTTGAACCTAAGCGGCAGCCCGGTCAGGTTCCGCAGCGTGTCGGGCGTGGAATCTCCGAACATGTCGATGACAGTGACCTCGCCGTTCTTCAGGTCGAATACGGCCATGTCGGTATACACGCGCGAGACGCAGCGCATGCCGGTGAGCGGGTAGGTGCAGGTCTCGACCAGCTTGCTCTGGCCGTCCTTGGTGAGCAGGTCCATCATGATGTAGACGTCCTTGGCGCCGATGGCCAGGTCCATCGCGCCGCCCACGGCGGGAATGGCGCCGGGACTTCCGGTATGCCAGTTGGCCAGGTCGCCGTGGCGCGACACCTGGAAGGCGCCCAGCACGCAGACATCGAGATGGCCGCCGCGCATCATGGCGAAGGATTCGGCGTGGTGAAAGTAGGCGCAGCCCGGCAGTTCGGTCACGGGCTGCTTGCCGGCGTTGATGAGGTCGAAATCCTCCTCGCCCTTGGCCGGCGCCGGGCCAAAGCCCAGCATGCCGTTCTCGGTGTGCAGAATGACTTCGCGGCTGGCGGGGATGTGGTTGGCCACCAGCGTGGGCAGGCCGATGCCCAGGTTCACGTAGGCGCCTGCGGGAATGTCGCGGGCGACGCGCGCGGCGATCTGGTCGCGGGAGAGTCGGCTCATTTTTGCTCCTGCTGGTATGCGCGCGGACAGGCGATCTGCACGACATGCTGGACGAAGATGCCGGGCGTGACCACGGTTTCGGGGTCGAGCTGACCCAGTTCGACGACCTCGCGCACTTGCGCGACGGTATTTTTGGCGGCGCTGGCCATGATGGGGCCGAAGTTGCGCGCCGTCTTGCGGTAGGTCAGATTGCCCCAGCGGTCGCCGCGGTCGGCCTTGATCAGCGCGTAGTCGGCATGCAGCGGATACTCGAGCACATAATTGCGGCCGTCGATTTCGCGCGTTTCCTTGCCTTCGGCCAGCGGAGTGCCGTACGCGGTGGGCGTGAAGAAGGCGCCGATGCCGGCGCCGGCGGCGCGGATGCGCTCGGCCAGGTTGCCCTGGGGCACGAGTTCCAGCTCGATCTTGCCGGCCAGGTAAAGCGCATCGAAGACCTGCGAATCGGCCTGGCGCGGGAACGAGCAGATGACCTTGCGCACCCGGCCGGCTGCCAGCAGGGCGGCCAGGCCGAAGGTGCCGTTGCCGGCGTTGTTGTTGATGACGACCAGATCCTTGGCGCCCTGCTCGATCAGGGCGTCGATCAGTTCCATGGGCTGGCCCGCGGGGCCGAAGCCGCCGATCATGACGGTCGCCCCGTCGGGCACGTCCGCCAGCGCCTGGGCGGTGCTGGATGCGATTTTGTTGATCATGAGTTGTGTGCGTGAGCAAATGCAGGGATACGCGTACTTATCGTTCTTCTTTCTGTAAGACCAGAGCTCTCCTGCTTAGGAGAGGAAACTGAGGCCGCGCACATGCCCTTCTCGATACTGGCGTTCGACGGCACTACATCTCCTACATCTTGCCGTTGGTCATGCATGGTAACGATGCCGAAACACGAACAA
>DAIDKG010000553.1 GCA_027450125.1 Bordetella sp.
CTACTACGCCTGCTACGACCTGCATACCCGCGAGACCTTGGGCAGCCCGCCCTGGCTGGCCGTGCGCGGGACGGACTGGAGCAGCCGCGTTCGTCCTGCGTTTCGCAATACAAAGCGCACGATGTTTGCGCGGCTGCGCGATTGACCCGGAAGAACGGCGCGGGCCTGCCGGCCTTGTCAGGCCGCTGCTGCGCGCCGCCCGCAATGCCAATCAGCCAAGCCTGCCCAGCAGCAGGAATTCAATCAGCGCTTTTTGCACATGCAGGCGATTCTCTGCCTCGTCCCAGACCACGCTTTGCGGGCCTTCCAGGACGTCGGCTGTGACTTCCTCGCCGCGGTGGGCAGGCAGGCAGTGCTGGAAAATGGCCGTGGGGTCGGCGACCGCCATCATGTCGGCATCCACGCGCCAATCTGCAAAGGCCGCTCGGCGGGCCTCGTTCTCGGCCTCGTAGCCCATGCTGGTCCACACATCGGTGGTGACCAGGTGGGCGCCGCGGCAGGCGTCCTTGGGATTCTTGAACTGCTTGAGCACGGCGGGCGGGGGCGAACCGATACGCGCCGGATCGAGCTCATAGCCCGACGGGGCCGAGACGTGCAGGGTGAAACCCAGCAGTTCGGCCGCGTGCAGCCAGGTATAGGCCATGTTGTTGGCATCGCCTACCCAGGCTACCGTCTTGCCGGCGATGCTGCCGCGGTGCTCGATGAAGGTGAGCAGGTCGGCCAGGATCTGGCAAGGATGGAACTCGTTGGTCAGGCCGTTGATGACGGGTACGCGCGAATGGGCGGCGAAGCTTTCGATGCGCGTCTGCTCGAAGGTGCGGATCATCACGATGTCGACCATGCGCGAGATGATGCGCGCAGTGTCTTCGATGGGTTCGGAGCGGCCCAGCTGGGAGTCGCTGGAGGTCAGGTTGATGACCGATCCGCCCATCTGATACATGCCGGCCTCGAACGAGACGCGGGTGCGGGTGCTGGCCTTCTCGAACACCATGGCCAGCGTGCGGTCCACGAGCGGCATGTGCGGCTCGTAGCGTTTGAATTTGCCCTTGATGATGCGGGCGCGATCCAGGACGTAGTTCAGTTCGTCGGCCGAAAAGTCCTTGATCTGCAGGAAATGCCGCAGCGGGGCGGGTTTGCCCTGAGTTGAGGGAGTCGCGGTCATGGTCGAAATCGCAATGCCGGGTTGGCAAAAAGGTCCATCATATACAATTCGGGCGCGGGTCGATTTGCGGCCCCCGGGCCGATCGGACCGGGGCGGCGCGCAGGGCGTTCCCGCGGTTAATGGCAAACATGACTGTTCGACAATTCCTCATTTATGGCGTGACCGAAAGCGGCAGCCGTTTTCGTCCCAGCGACTGGGCTGAACGCCTGGCCGGCGTCATGGCGCAATTTCGCCCCCCTGGCGTGGCCGGCACGCACCTGACGTACTCCCCCTACGTGCTGCCTGTCGATCTGGATGGCGTGAAAGGCATCGTGGTCGATCAGCGGCTGCGCGAGCTCGAGCCGCTGGCCTATAAGTTCGTGGTCGACTTCGCTCGCGACAACAACCTCAAGACGCTGGAGCGCGAGTGCGAGGGCAAGGCCTGACGGATTGACGCCGGCCGCGCCGGGATGCGGGCGTCACGGGCCTGGCGCCCGCAAACAAAAAAGGATGCCGTCAGGCATCCTTTTGCATTTGCCGATTCAGTTTGCCTGCCGCGAAGAGGGAGGCCTCGCGCGAAGATACGGTAGGCGCGCGGGCCGCAGCAGAGCAGCGGCGATCAGGCCAGCGCCTTGACGGCAGCGGCCAGGCGGCTCTTGTGGCGAGCGGCCTTGTTCTTGTGGATGATTTGCTTGTCGGCGACGCGGTCGATCACGCTGCTGGCTTTCTGCAGCGTGTCGGCGGCAACGGCCTTGTCGCCGGCCTCGATGGCCTGGCGCACGCGCTTGATCGCGGTACGCAGCATCGAACGCAGCGACGAATTGTGCTTGTTGCGCTCAACCGATTGACGGGCGCGCTTACGGGCTTGGGCGGAATTGGCCATGGTGTATTCGGTAATTTAAAGAATTCG
>DAIDKG010000554.1 GCA_027450125.1 Bordetella sp.
AGGCACCGAGTTCGTCCTTTCCTTCCCGCGGCACTTGCCTCAGGCTGCACAGCAGCAGGCGATGGACGCGCCGGTCGAGATCGTAACGCCGCTGCAGCAGGCGCTGCGGCAGGCCTATTTCACCGAGGGCGTCGCGGGGCACGCGCGCACGGTTGCGGATGGCGAGCCGCTTGCGGGTGCGGCCTTCAAGCAGGTGCTCGTGGCGGACGACAGCGCCGAGATGCGGTCCTACATACGCGAGCTGCTGTCCGACGAATGGAACGTGGTTTGTGTCGAGGACGGCGAAAAAGCCTGGCAGGCGCTGCTGACCCGGCCGTTCGACATCGTGGTCTCGGACGTGATGATGCCGCAGCTGGACGGGCTGCAACTGGCCGAGCGCATGAAGGACAACAGCGCGCTGCGCCATGTTCCCATTATTTTGCTCACGGCCCGCGGCGACAGTCTTTCGAGTTCATCCGGACTGGACCGCGGCGCGGACGACTATCTTGCCAAGCCGTTCGCGCCCGAGGAGTTGCGGGCCCGTGTGCGCGCGGCCGCGCGCATGAGCGACGTGCAGGCGACGTTGCGCGAAAAATCCCGCGAAGCGGGCATGAGCATGCTGGCTACGGGCGTCCTGCACAACCTGGGCAACGTGCTCAACAGCGTGACCACCGGCGCCACCCTGATCAAGGAGCAGCTCGACCGCAGCCGCGTGGCTGGCCTGTCCAAAGTGGTCGCGCTGCTTGAACAACAGGGCATGGACCTGTCCGGCTTCTTCTCCAACGACCCGCGCGCGCCGTTGCTGCCGCGATATATCGCCGAGCTTGCCGGACAGTTGAACGAAGAAAGAGACGTGTTGCTCAGGGAGGCTTCGGTAGTCCTCGACTGCTGCGAGCATGCCCGGGAGGTCATCAACAGTCATCAGCAGTACGCCCAGCCTTCGGGCGGCGTGCCGGAGATTCTGCTCGCGGGCGATCTCATGGATGCGGCGTATAAAATCGCCAGCGCCGCGTTCAATGTCGATGGTGTGCGCATCGAGCGCAATTATGAGCCGGATTCCAGCCTGATCACGGATCGCCACAAAGTGCTGCAGATTCTGATCAATCTGATCGCCAACGCCCTGCAGGCGATGGAGGACATGCACGGAGAGCCCAGGCTCGGCCTTGCCGTCAAGTCGACGCAGGGGCGCGTGCAGATGATGGTCGAGGATAATGGCGCCGGTATCGATCCGTCGCATCTGGCGGTGTTGTTCAATCAGCGCTTTACCACGCGCGCCGAAGGCAATGGCATCGGCCTGCATTCCAGCGCCAACTGGGCCCAGGAGCTGGGCGGGCAGATGCGCGTGACGAGCAAGGGCATCGGCCACGGTTCGATTTTTGTGCTGGACCTGCCTGCCAATCCCTCGCTCGACAAAGAACGGAATCGGGCGCCGGATTACATTGTCACCTGAAGTCGCCGACCTTCTATTTGCAGGGGGCGTACGCCATGGCGGCCTTTGAGCGATACATCGGGATCGATTATTCGGGGGCGCAGACGCCGCAAACGAGCCTGAAAGGCCTGAGAACGTATCTCGCCACGCGCGCTGGGCCACCCGCCCGTTTAGCGCCCCAGCGTCACCTTGTCCGCGTTCAGTTCCTGCACCACGGTGCGGCTCTCATCCCCCGGACGCACGCCCAGCCAGCCCTGGCCCAGGGCGTAGGCCCAGACGTTGGCCAGCAGTATCAACAGGAACAGGATGCGCATGTCGTGGTCCGTTCTCAAGGGATGAGTCAGCCCGGATTATCCCGTATTTGGTCCGGCTGCCGTTCGCTTTGCAACACCCAGGCGGCCAGGCCGTCCAGCACGGGGCTTTCCACGTAGATCGGCCCGGTAGGCACGCTGCGTGCGGCGCCGGCCTGGGCCAGCAGGGTTTCGACCTCGGTGCGGATTTCGGGCCAGCCGCCGCCAGTCACGTAGATATCGGGCGGCACGCCCAGGCGCGTGCGCGCGGCCAGCCACTGGCGCACCACGGCGCCGGCCTGGGCGGCGGCCACGCCGCTGCCGATGGCCTGGTCGGTGTCGGTGGGGTAGGCTGTGGCCAGGCCCTGCGCCAGCGGCAGATTGGCAGTGCCGTGGGCCAGGGACGCGCGCATCATGGCCGGGCCGGGCAGGATCAATCCGCCGAGAAACACGTTCTCGCTGCTGACGGTGTCCAGCGTGGTGGCGGTGCCGAAGCTGGCGACCATGAACGGGGGGTGCCGCGCAGGCTGGCGGGCCAGCACGCCCAGCATGGCGGCCCAGCGGTCGGCGCCCAGTTGCTCGGGGTGCGTGTAGCCGTTGTGCAGGAACAGGGTCTGCTTTTCGGCGCGCAGCCACGCGACGCCGCAGCCGCAGGCCTGCCGCACGATGCCGGCGATGGCCTCGCCGCGTTCGGCCCCGGCCACATTGACCCCGACGGCGCGAGCCGGCACGCAGGGCAGGGCGCGCAGCCAGTCGCCCAGTGCCTGCAGGTTCGCGTGGTCGAAGGTCCGGGTATCGGCGCCGCGGTGCGCCGCGCCCTCGGGCAGCAGGCCGAGCTTGAGGCGGCTGTTGCCGGCGTCGATCAGCAGGATCATGGCGTCGGCCGGATGGAGACTTCGCCCACGATGATGGGCTGGATGCCGCCCTCGGCGGTGCGCAGCAGCAGGCGGCCCTGCGCGTCCAGGCCCTGGGCGATGCCTTGCTGCAGGATCCTGCCCTGGTCGATCACGTTGACCGCCTGGCCGGCCAGGGCGTCCACGCGGGCGTAGCGCTGCGTGAAAGCGCCGAAGCCGTCACGCTGCACCTGAAGCACGGCCTGGTGCAAGCCATTGGCCAGGGCGCGCACGATTTCCGCGACGCCGACGGCGGCAGGCGCGCCGATCTGGCTCCAGTCGGCGATGGGGCGCTCGAGGGCCTGGGAAAGCGCCTGGGCGTCGCGCAGATTGATGCCGATGCCCACGACGATGGTGTGGCCGGCGCCGGGGCCGCCGGGGTTGCGCAAGGACTCCACCAGCAGGCCGGCCAGCTTGGCCTGGCCCCATTGCAGGTCGTTGGGCCATTTGACGCGCAGCTGATCGGCGAGGTCTGCGCCGATCAGTTCGCGCAGGCTTTCGCAGGCGGCCAGACCGGTCAGCGGCGAGAGGGCCGGCAGCTCGGCCGCGAGCAGGTTCACGTCGAAGGCGAAAGACACCATCAGCGCCGCGCCGGCCATGTTCTGCCAGGACCGGCCCATGCGTCCACGGCCGCTGGTCTGCAGGTGTGCGCCCAGCAACCAGGGTTTGTCTTGCGGGTGTTCGCGGGCCCGGGCCAGCAGGTCGGCGTTGGTCGAG
>DAIDKG010000555.1 GCA_027450125.1 Bordetella sp.
CCGTCCTGCGCCGCAAGCGGGGTCCCTCGGCGCTCACCAAGGATGCGCCGGTTTCCTTCGGGCCCTTCGTGTTCGATCCGGCCACGCGCCAGCTCACGCGCGATGACGCCCTGGTCAAGCTTACCGGCGGTGAAATCAACCTGCTCGAAGCCCTGGTCAAGAATGCCGGCAAGCCGCTGTCGCGCGAACGCCTGCTTTCGCTGGCGCGCGACGACGACGGCGAGCGCAACGATCGCGCCATCGACATCGCCATCTTGCGCCTGCGGCGCGCCATCGAGGACGACCCCAAGCAGCCGCGCTGGATCCAGACCGTGTGGGGCATAGGCTACCGGTTCTCTCCCTGATGGGCTTTTTGGGTTTTCTGGTGCCGCGGTCGCTGCGCGCGCGCCTCATCCTGCTGGTCCTGGGCTCGGCGCTGCTGGCCCAGGCGGCCACGCTCGCCACCGTCACCTATCTGCGCAATCAATTCCTGGACCGGGTGGCCATCGAATACGTGGCCACGACCATCCGCACGCTGCGCGCCGCGCTGGCGCAAATTCCCGCCGAGGACCGCGCCAGCTTCGTGCGCGTGGCCTCGCAAGGGCAGTGGCACCTGTGGTCGCGCCTGCTGCCGCCGGAAGCCCGCCTTCAGCGGCGTCCCGACCGCCGCTGGCATGAGCACGAACCGCCGCCGCTGCCGCCCGAATACGATGGCATACGCGATGCCATGCGCGGCCCGCTGCTCATGCTCAACCGGCGGCTGAACGACGGCACGCGCGTCGCGCTCTCGCGTGGCCCGCGGCCCGAGGTCTTCATCTCCCTGGCGCCCGATCCTACCTACGAGGACATGCCGCAGCTGCACGAGTGGCTGGTCATACCCATCGAGCGCCTGACGCCCGCGTTCTCCACGCCGCTTCTGGCCATCTGGCTGGGCGGCATGGGCCTGGTGCTGATTCTGTCGGTGGGTTTCTCCTGGCATATCACCGGCCCCATGACCCGCCTGGCCGAGGCCGCCGACCAGCTGGCAGCCGGCCAGCCGCAGCGCGTCGAGCCGGCCGGCCCGCGGGAAATCCGCGTGGTGGGCGAGCGCTTCAACGCCATGCTCGATGCCCTGGCCGAATCCGATTCCGTGCGCCGCACCCTGCTTTCCGGCCTGCCGCACGATCTCAAGGGGCCCCTGTCCCGCATGTGGCTGCGCATCGAAATGGCGGACGATTCGTCCATGAAGGACGGATTGCGCAAGGATCTGCAGGACATGCAGTACATGGTCGATCAGTTCATCGGCTTCGTGCGCGGGACCGATCCGGCCGGCTACAACTACGCGCCGCTTTCCCTGCCCGAGTGGCTGGCCGAGCGCGTGCATGCCTGGAGCGACGCCGGCACCGAGATCACCCTGAAAGCCCCCGAAGACGCCAACATGGTCATCAACGGCGATGCCGTGGCCCTGGGGCGCCTGCTGGACAACCTGGTCGGCAACGCCCTGCATCACGGGGCCATGCCTATCGACGTGGTCTTGCGCCAGGAAGGCGACGTGGCCGTGCTGGATGTCTCCGACCACGGGCCGGGCATCGAGCCCGAACGCCGCCAGGAAGCCCTGCGCCCCTTCGCGCGGCTGGACGGCGCCCGCACGCGATCGGGCAATGTGGGCCTGGGACTGGCGCTGGCCGAGGCCATCGCCCTGGCGCATCACGGCAAGCTGGAACTGCTCGATGCGCAGGGCGGCGGCCTGCTGGTGCGCATCAGGCTGCCTATCCCGGCCTGCGTCTGAGTCGCCGGAAAATCAGAACAGATCGCCGCTGCCGCCGGCAGGCCGGCCCGCCGGCGGCGTGAGCCCCAGATGGCGCCAGGTCGTCTGAGTCGCCATGCGCCCGCGCGGCGTGCGCTGCAGATAGCCGTGCTGGATCAGGTAGGGCTCGATCACGTCCTCGATGGTGTCGCGCTCCTCGCCGATGGCCGCGGCCAGGCTGTCCAGGCCCACCGGGCCGCCGTCGAATTTGTGCACCACGGCTTCAAGCAGCTTGCGGTCCATCAGGTCCAGCCCTTGCGGATCGACTTGCAGCATGGCGAGTGCGCGGCCGGCCACGTCGGCATCGATGATGCCGCTGGCCTTGACCTCGGCGTAATCGCGCACGCGGCGCAGCAGGCGGTTGGCGATGCGCGGCGTGCCGCGGGAACGGCGCGCCACCTCCTGCGCGCCCTCGGGCGTGATGGTCGCGTTGAGCAGGCCCGCGCTGCGTGTGACGATGCGCGAGAGTTCCTCGGTGTTGTAGAACTCCAGGCGCGAGACGATGCCGAAGCGGTCGCGCAGCGGGTTGGTGAGCATGCCGGCGCGCGTGGTGGCGCCCACCAGCGTGAAAGGCTGCAGGTCGAGCTTGACGCTGCGGGCGGCCGGGCCCTCGCCGATGAGGATGTCGATCTGGAAGTCTTCGAGCGCGGGATAGAGGATTTCCTCGACGACCGGCGAGAGCCGGTGGATCTCGTCGATGAAGAGCACGTCGTTGCGCTCCAGGTTGGTGAGCAGCGCGGCCAGGTCGCCGGGGCGTTCCAGCACCGGGCCCGAGGTCTGGCGCAGCTGCACGCCCATCTCGTGGGCGATGATGTGGGCCAGCGTGGTCTTGCCCAGGCCGGGCGGGCCGAACAGCAGCACGTGGTCGAGCGCCTCACCCCGGTTCTTGGCGGCGGTGATGAAGATGTCGAGCTGCTCGCGGGCGCGGGCCTGGCCGACATAGTCAGCCAGCTTCTGCGGGCGCAGGGCGCGTTCGAAAGCCT
>DAIDKG010000556.1 GCA_027450125.1 Bordetella sp.
TGGCGCGATCTCGCCACCTTGCTGCTGGAGAGCCTGCTGCTCTGGCTGGGCGTGCACTGGGCGCTTCGTCCTTTGCGGCGGCTGAGCCAGGATGTGACCGCCCGCAGTTCCGACGACCTGACGCGGCTCGACGAGCGCGGCGTGCCCAGCGAGGTGGCGCCTCTGGTGCACGCGGTCAACCTGCATCTGGACAGACACCGCCAAATACGCGATGAGCAGGCGCAGTTCCTGGCCGATGCGTCGCATCAGTTGCGCACCCCGCTGGCCATACTCTCCACCCAGGCGCAATATGCCTTGCGCGAGACGGACCCGGCCCGGGCGCGCCTGGCCTTGCAGGCCATCGTCGAGCAACTGGGCCGCAGCCAGCGCCTGGCCGAGCAGCTCCTCTCGCTGGCGCACGCCAGCCAGGCCGTGGCGCCGCGCAGCGAAGTGGTCGATCTGGTTCGGGTCTGCCGGGAGGCGGTGATGCAGTATCTGCCGCTGGCTCGCGAAAAAGCGCAGGATCTGGGCTGGGTCGATACCCGCGGCGACAGCGCCGCGGCGCCGGTGCTGGCCAGCGAGGCCGAACTGCGCGAAATCCTCGCCAATCTCATTCACAACGCCATCCTTTATTGTCCGGAAGGCGCCCGCGTCACGGTTACGCTTGCCGCGACGCAGCACCGCTATGAAGTGGCCGTCGTCGACAGCGGGCCGGGTATTGCCGGCCATCAACGGGAAAGGGCGTTCGAGCGCTTCGAGCGGGTGGGGCGGCTGGATGCCGCGGACGGTTCGGGGCTGGGCCTGTCCATCGCCAGGGCCTACGCCCGTTGCAACCAGGGCGAAGTCGAGCTGCGTGACGGCGAACCCAACGCAATGGGCGGACATGGCTTGTCTGCGGTACTGTGTCTGCCGCGCAGGTCGGATTTCGTCAGAGAAACGACAGAAATTAGTCAGAAAAACGACAGTATGACTAAGGGATTGTCCTTAATTTCAGACAAAATTCACTCGTTTGAAAGAAAATAGGAAGTTTGGGCTCATACCCTTACAAACCAGCCCGGACGGGACGCGCCGACCCAGACCGGACAAAGTGCACAACACACCACCCGCGAGTAGTCGCGAGGAGACGATATGCAGCAAGCGAAGTTCAAAAAAGACTACTTCGGAGGGGCCTTGATCGCGGCGATCGGCCTGTCCACGGTCTATGCCGCCACGGGGTACCACATCGGCAGCCTGTCGCAGATGGGCCCGGGTTACTTCCCGGCGGCGGTGGGCGTGCTGATGGTCATCACCGGCGTGCTCATTGCACTGTCGGCGCGCGGCGACAAGCCCAAGCAGGAAGCCAGCGAGCATGCGCACCCGAGCAGTCTTCCCGATCTTCGCGCCGCCGTCTGCATCATCGTCGGCATCGTGGCCTTCATCCTGTTCGGCCATTACGGCGGCCTGATTCCCGCCACCTTCGCCATCGTCTTCATTTCGGGTTTTGGCGACCGCACCAATACCTTCAAGCAAGTCTTTGTTCTCTCCGTCCTCATGTGCATCGTGGCGGCGGTCATATTCGAGTGGGCGCTGCAGCTGCAGCTTCCCCTGTTTCAGTGGGGAGGCTGAACCATGATCGAAAAATCCTTGCATGATCTGATGTTCGGGTTCGGCGTCGCCCTCGAACCCCACAACCTGATGTGGACAGTCTTCGGCGTGCTGGTCGGCAATCTTATTGGCGTGCTGCCCGGCATGGGTGCGCTGTCGGCGATTTCCATCCTGCTGCCGCTCACCTACGTCATGCACCATACGCCTGCCCTGCTCATGCTGGCCGGCATTTTCTACGGATCCATGTACGGCGGCGCCATCGGCGCGATCCTGCTGAACCTGCCCTCGCATCCGCCGCACGCCGTGACCTGCCTGGACGGCTACCCCATGACCCGCCAGGGCAGGGGCGGCACGGCGCTGGGCATCACCATGATCTGTTCGTTCTTCGCAGCGTCGGTCGGCATCATCGTCATGATCTTCTGCTCGCCGCTGCTGGTCGAGATCGCGTTCAAGTTCGGTCCTGCCGAGATATTCTCCATCATGTTGCTGGGCCTGCTGGCCGGCGCCACCATGTCGCGCGGCTCGCCCCTCAAGGGCGTGGCCATGACGCTGTTCGGCCTGCTGTGCGGCGTGGCCGGCACCGACGTCAATACCGGGCAGATCCGCTTCTCCTTCGGCCTGGTGGACATGTCCGACGGACTGGAACTGGTGGCTGTGGCCATGGGCCTGTTCGGCGTGGCTGACTTCCTGATGAGCGCCAACCGCATGTCGTCCGTCAACAGCGGCTCGGCCAAGCTGCGCATGCGCGACATGTGGCCCAGTTGGGCGGAGATGAAAGAGGCCTTCATGCCCACGGTGCGTGGTACCGCCATCGGCACCATTTTCGGCGCCATGCCCGGAACCGGCCCTACCATCACCACC
>DAIDKG010000557.1 GCA_027450125.1 Bordetella sp.
GTGATGGAGCTCTATATCTCCGACCACCCGCTGGACTGCCTGACCTGTCCGGCCAACGGCGACTGCGAACTGCAGGACATGGCCGGCGTGGTGGGCCTGCGCAACGTACGCTACGGCTACGAGGGCGCCAACCATCTGCACGATGCCAAGGACGAGTCCAACCCCTACTTCAGCTACGACCCGTCCAAGTGCATCGTCTGCAACCGCTGCGTGCGGGCCTGCGAGGAAACCCAGGGCACCTATGCCCTGACGATCTCGGGCAAAGGCTTCGATTCGCGCGTGGCGGCCGGCCAGAGCGAGCCCTTCCTGGACAGCGAGTGCGTGTCCTGCGGCGCCTGCGTGCAGGCCTGCCCCACCTCGACCCTGCAGGAAAAGACCGTCATCATGATGGGCCAGGCCGAGCATTCGGTGGTGACCACCTGCGCCTACTGCGGCGTGGGCTGCGGCTTCAAGGCCGAGATGAAGGGCCAGGAGGTGGTGCGCATGGTGCCGTGGAAGGACGGCCAGGCCAACCGCGGCCACTCCTGCGTGAAGGGGCGCTTTGCCTGGGGCTACACCACGCACAAGGATCGCGTGCTCAAGCCCATGATACGCAAGCGCATCACCGATCCCTGGCAGGAAGTGTCGTGGGAGACGGCGATCAATCACGCCGCCTCCGAATTTCGCCGCATCCAGGCAAAATACGGGCGCGACTCGGTGGGCGGCATCGCCTCCTCGCGCTGCACCAACGAAGAGACCTGGCTGGTGCAGAAGCTGGTGCGCGCCGCGTTCGGCAACAACAACGTCGACACCTGCGCGCGCGTCTGCCATTCGCCTACCGGTTACGGCTTGAAGCAGACCATGGGCGAATCGGCCGGTACGCAGACCTTCGATTCGGTCATGCACACCGATGTGATCATCCTCATCGGCGCCAACCCCAGCAGCGCCCATCCGGTGTTCGCCTCGCGCATGAAGCGCCGTCTGCGCCAGGGCGCCAAACTGATCGTGGTCGATCCGCGCCGCATCGAGCTGGTCGACGGCGCGCACGTCAAGGCCGACTACCATCTGCCGCTGCTGCCCGGAACCAACACCGCGCTGCTGTCGGCGCTGGCCCACGTGATCGTCACCGAGGGCCTGGTGAACGAAGCCTTCGTGGCCGAGCGCTGCGACGCAAAGTCTTTCAACGAATGGCGCGAGTTCGTGTCGCGCCCGGAAAATTCGCCCGAGGCAATGGCCGCCATCACCGGCGTTCCGGCGCAAGACATCCGCGGCGCGGCGCGGCTTTACGCCACCGGCGGCAACGGTTCGATCTACTACGGCCTGGGCGTGACCGAGCACAGCCAGGGTTCGACCACCGTGATGGCCATCGCCAACCTGGCCATGGCCACCGGCAACATCGGGCGCGAAGGCGTGGGGGTGAACCCGCTGCGCGGGCAGAACAATGTGCAGGGCTCGTGCGACATGGGTTCGTTTCCGCACGAGCTGCCCGGCTACCGGCATGTTTCAGATGCGGCGGTGCGCGGCGAATTCGAGGCTGACTGGGGCGTGACCCTGCAGCCGGAACCCGGCCTGCGTCTGCCCAATATGTTCGACGCGGCGGTATCCGGCAGCTTCAAGGCGCTGTACTGCCAGGCTGAGGACATCATCCAGTCCGATCCCGATACGCAGCACGTTGCCGCGGCGCTGTCGGCCATGGAATGCGTCGTGGTGCAGGACCTGTTCCTGACCGAGACGGCCAAATATGCCCACGTTTTCCTGCCCGGTTCGACTTTCCTGGAAAAGGACGGCACGTTCACCAACGCCGAGCGCCGCATCTCGCGCGTGCGCAAGGTCATGGAGCCGCGCAACGGCATGTCCGACTGGGAAGTGACGATGGCCTTGTCCAACGCGCTGGGCTACCCCATGAACTATCGCGATCCCGGCGAGATCATGGACGAGATCGCTCGGCTCACGCCCACCTTCGCCGGCGTGTCGTTCGAAAAGATCGATCGCATGGGCAGCCTGCAATGGCCCTGCAACGACGCCGCGCCCGACGGCACGCCCATCATGCACGTCGACGAGTTCGTGCGGGGCAAGGGCCGCTTCATGATCACCCGCTACGTACCCACGGACGAACGCAGCAATCGGCGCTTCCCGCTGCTGCTGACGACAGGGCGCATTCTGTCGCAATACAACGTGGGCGCTCAGACGCGGCGCACCGCCAATGTGCTCTGGCATCACGAGGACGTGCTCGAGATCCATCCGCACGACGCGGAGGATCGCGGCGTGAACGAGGGAGATTGGGTAGGCATCGAGAGCCGGGCCGGACAGACCGTGCTGCGCGCCACCATCACCGAGCGTGTGCAGCCGGGCGTGGTGTACACCACCTTCCATTTCCCGCAGTCGGGCGCCAACGTCGTCACGACCGACAATGCCGACTGGGCGACCGACTGCCCCGAGTACAAAGTGACGGCGGTGCAGGTGACTGGCGTGACGCAGCCGTCGGAGTGGCAGCGCCAGTGGACGCAGTTCGAGGACGTGCAGCAAAAGCTGCTGCGCGAGCGCATCCGCGAAGAAGCGTCGGTCACCAAATAAGCCCGAAGCGCCATGCAGCTCTCTGCGCCTGACCTGGATGAAGCGTTCGCCCGCGCAGCTCATGCGCGAGCGCAGGTCGTTCGCGTGCGCGCCGCGCGCATCGACGCCGACGAACAGGAGGACTGCCTGGCCGAGGAGGTTCCGGTCGCGCTGGAATACAACGGCATCAGCCACGCCACCATGCTGGCCACGCCCGCCGACCTGGAGGATTTCGCCCTGGGGTTCTCGCTCACCGAAGGCATTGTCGACAGCGTGTCCGACATACGCGGCATGGATCTGCGTCATGAATGCGCCGGCATCGTGGTGGCGCTGGAGATTTCCAGCGCCTGCGCGATGCGCCTGCGCGAGCGGCGCCGAGCCATGGCCGGCCGCACGGGCTGCGGGCTGTGCGGCGTGGAAACGCTGCCCGAGGTGTTGCGGCCCGTGCCGGCAGTGGCCGACGGCCCCGCCGTGCCTATTGGCGCGGTGCTGCAGGCCATGCGCGACATGCGCGCGCGTCAGGTCCTGCACGACCTGGCCGGCGCCACGCATG
>DAIDKG010000558.1 GCA_027450125.1 Bordetella sp.
TGATCCGCTGGAGGCATCCGCGACGCGGGCTGCTGTCGCCGGCCACTTTCCTGCCCGCGCTCGAAAGCGGCCCGCTCGCTCCGGCCGTCGGCGCCTGGATACTGGAGGAAGCCTGCGCGCAGGCAGCGCTCTGGCGCCGCGGCGGCGCGCCCGATTTTCAGATCGGCGTCAATCTCTTCGGCGCGCAGTTTCGCGTCGGCAGCATTGAAGGCGCCCTACTGGCCGTGCTCGAGCGGCATGGCCTGCCGCCGCAGGCCCTGGAGCTCGAGGTGACCGAGAACATCGTTCTGGACGACGACGTGGTTCTGGCCGCGATCAAGCGCATGCGCGAATTGGGCATCGGCATTGCCTTCGACGACTTCGGCACCGGGTATGCGTCGCTGAGCCTTCTGAACCGCTATCCCCTGCGCCGCATCAAGATCGACCGGTCTTTTGTCACAGGCATGGTGCAGTCCAGCCAGGATGCTTCGGTCGTGCGGGCGATCATCGACATGGCGCGCAGCTTCGATTTACGCACCATTGCCGAGGGGGTCGAGACGGCAGAGCAGCTCGAGGGCCTGCGCCGCCTGGGCTGCAGCGACGGGCAGGGCTATCTGTTCGGCAAGCCCATGCCGGCCTGGGAGTTCGGCCAGGCTTTCGGACTGGAAGCCTCCTGGCTCAGGCAGCGTCGCGCCTGAAGGCGCCCGCCCCTCGTTTCAGGTATTTAACAAGAAAATTTCAGATATTTGACGAGAAATCTTCATGGCGTGGTCACAGGCGTGTGATGAAGTCTCACCTGCCCGCCGCCGTCGTAGCGCGCCGGCCTTTCCATCACCATGAAGAGATCCAAGATGACCAAACCCTCACGGTTTCCTTTCAAGTATCTGATCGCCACTGCTGCCATGGCAGCCAGCCTGGGCGCACACGCCGCGCCGGCGAACCTGGTCGAAACCGGCTCCACGCTGCTGTATCCGCTTTTCAACCTGTGGGTCCCCGACTACACCGCCAGCCATGCCGGCGTGAAGATCACCACGCAGGGCACGGGCAGCGGCACCGGGATCGCGCAGGCGATTTCCGGCGTGGCGCAGATCGGCGCCTCCGATGCCTACATGAGCGATGCGCAAATGAAGCAGTCGCCCACCATCGTCAATATTCCGCTGGCGATTTCGGCGCAGACGGTGAACTACAACCTGCCCGGCCTGAACAAGATGCACCTGAAGCTGGACGGCCCCGTGCTGGCCGGCATCTATGACGGTTCGATCAAGAAGTGGAACGACGCCAAGATCAAGGCGCTCAACCCCGGCGTCAAACTGCCCGACCACGACATCGTGACCGTCCACCGCACCGACGGCAGCGGCGACACCTTCATCTTCACGCAATACCTGTCGTTCTCCACGCCGTCGTGGAGCAGCGGCCCCGGCTACGGCACCTCGGTGAGCTGGCCTGCGGTTCAGGGCAGCGTCGGCGCCAACGGCAACCCCGGCATGGTCCAGGCCGCGCACCAGACCCCGTACTCCATCGCCTACATCGGCGTGAGCTTCCACAAGCAGATCGACGAAGCCGGCCTGGGTACCGCGATGCTGAAGAACCGGGCCGGCAAGTTCCTGCTGCCCACGACCGCCACCGTCAATGCCGCCGCCGCCGCCATGGTTGCCAAGACGCCCGCCGACGAGCGCCTGAGCCTGATCTTCGCGCCCGGCGAAAAGTCGTATCCGATCGTCAACTATGAATACGCGATCGTCAATACGCACCAGGCTGACGCCAATACCGGCCGCGTGCTCAAGGACTTCCTCACCTGGACCGTGAGCTCGACCGAGGGCAATTCCGAGAAATATCTGAGCGCCGTGCGGTTCGTGCCGCTGCCCGCGAAGATCGTCACCCTGAGCCGCGCGCAAATCTCGAAAATCCAATAACGATCCCGCGCTCGCCGCCATCGCGTCCCGGCCAGCGTGCCGGTGCGCGGTGACGGTGTGCCGGCGCCTTCAATGCGACCATTTCGTCTCGGCCTGGCCTGTTTCGCGGCGCTCATTCCCCTGGCGCTGCTGGCAATCGTCGTTTTCCTGACCGCCTATTCCTGGCCCGCCATCCGTTTCAACGGCCTGCATTTCCTGGTATCCAAGACTTGGAGCCTGGGAAATCTGTATGCCAATCCCGTTTCGCGCGACGGATTTTCCGTACCGTCGGGCGCCCATTACGGCATTCTGGTTTTCATCGTCGGCACGCTGGCCAGCTCGGCCATCGCGCTGCTTATCGCCGTGCCTCTGGGCATAGGCGTGGGGCTCTTCGTCGGCGAATACACCCCGCCGGCGGCGCGCCACATCTTCGCGCAAATCGTCGAGGTGCTGGCCATGGTGCCCAGCGTGGTGTATGGCCTCTGGGGGCTGGAGGTGCTGTCTCCCCTGGTGTATCGCTACATCGCGCCCACCCTGGCCAAAGTGTTCTTTTTCGTTCCTTTCATCGGGGCAGGCGCCGATACCGGCTACGGCCTGCTGACTGCAGGGCTGGTACTGGTGCTGATGGTGCTGCCGGCGATATCGAG
>DAIDKG010000559.1 GCA_027450125.1 Bordetella sp.
TGCCGCCGCTGTCGCCCATCAACGCCGCGGCCAATAGCGGCGAACTGGGCATGAACGGCTACCTTCCCGATGTCCAGTCCCTGCGCATTCCGCTGCGCTATCTCGCGAACCTGCTGACCGCCGGCAAGGAAGAACCGGTCAAACTCGCGCTTGAACGGTTGCTGGCGATGCGAGCGTTCATGCGGGCCCGTCACGTCGACGGCGTCGAGGCGCCGCAGGTGCTGGAGCAGGCCGGCCTGAGCATTACCCAGACCAATGACATGTACCGTTATCTGGCGATCGCCAATTACGAGGATCGCTTCGTGATTCCGTCCACGCATCGCGAGTATGCCGAGGATGCCTTCGACCTGCGTTCGTCCTGCGGCTTTACGTTCGGCGACGGCTGCTCGAACGGCCGTTCCGGGACGAACCTGTTCGGCGCCGGAAAGGGACGCCGCAGCATTCCGATCCGCCAGGAGTCGCTATGATTGCCGCAGCGCGTCCCGACATGCATGGCATGGTCTTTTCCGTGCTGTCGGCCCTGCTCGACTACCCGGACCAGGCCTTGATCGATGCCATGCCGCAGGCGCGCTCCCTGCTGTCGGCCGAGCGTGCGTTGCCCGCTGCCGCGCGCGGTGGGCTCGAGCGCTTTTTCGATTATTTCGCCGACCGCGATCTCTATACATTGCAGGAAAACTATGTGGCGCTGTTCGATCGCGGTCGCGCCACGTCGCTGCATCTTTTCGAACACGTTCACGGCGAATCGCGCGACCGCGGCCAGGCGATGGTCGACCTGGCGCAAATGTACGAGCAGCATGGCCTCTATCTGGATGCCCGTGAACTGCCGGACTATCTTCCCGTGTTCCTCGAATACCTTTCTCGCCTGCCATTCAGTCAGGCCCGCGAGTTGCTGGCCGAGACGCAGGACATCCTCAGGACGATCGAGGCCGAGCTTGGCAGGCGTGGCAGCTGCTACGGCTTTCTGATCGGCGCGCTACTACCGCTTGCGGGGCTGGGCGAGGCCGAAAGGCGAGGGTTTGCAATGCGCGGCGACGACGCCCGCACTGTGCCGTCGGCGGCCGACTACCGCGCGCTCGACGAAGCCTACGCGGACGAAGCGGTGCGCTTCATGGGAGCGCCGGCGCCGGTGGAAGCACCCGTGCATTTCCACGACCGCAGGGTGGCCAGAGGCGACAGATCATGAGTTCGGCAGGCGCTTTGAGACATCGAGGCCCGCATGCCCGGGCAGATTCAGGAGAACCGGCATGAAAGACTTGTTCCATCAGTTCCTGTTCGGCGTATACCCATATATCTGTCTTGCGGCGCTGCTGCTCGGCAGTCTGCTGCGCTTTGATCGTGGGCAATACACGTGGAAAAGCGATTCGTCGCAATTGCTGCGGCACGGTGTCCTGCGCCTGGGCAGTAATCTTTTTCATTGGGGCGTGCTCATCGTCGTGGGTGGGCACTTCGCCGGTTTTCTCGCGCCGCATTGGCTGGTTTCGCCTTTCCTGTCGGCCTCCAACCATCAGCTGATTGCGATGATCGTGGGCGGCCCTGCAGGTGCGGTCGCCATCGTCGGGCTGAGCCTGCTGATCTACCGCCGCCTGTTCGATGCGCGCATCCGACGCAACAGCAGAGGGTCGGACATTGCGATCGTCCTGATGCTGTGGGTACAACTCGCGCTCGGCCTGGGCACGGTATGGCTTTCCTTGCACCACATGGACGGCCTATTGTTCGAACGGCTGTCCGACTATGTGAAGGGCGTCGTGACGTTCCAGCCGCGCATCGCCGATCTGCTCGAAGGCGTGCCGCTGACCTACCAGATTCATATCGCGCTGGGTTTCACGATCTTCCTCGTCGCGCCATTCACCCGCATGGTGCATATCTGGAGCGGCATGGCTTCGGTCGTCTATCTGATCCGGCCTTATCAGCTGGTGCGCAAGCGGTAAAGGAGAAAGCCATGGAAACCTTGCAGGCATCGCGGCAGATTCCGACTTTGGCTAAGAGGGTCAGCGTGAACGGCGTCGAAATCGATGCCGGGCTGATCGATGAAGAAACTGCCCATCACGCCGATCAGGCCGATCCGCGTGCGGCGGCATCCTGCGCGTTGGCGGTGCGCGAATTGCTGCGCCAGCAGGCATGCAGGCAGGGATTGCTGGCCCCGCATGCGCAACTGGACGACTGCACGCTGGATGCGCTGCTGGCTGGCGAGTTGAAGGTGCCTAGCCCGACGCGGGAGGATTGCGAGCGCTTTTACGCCCGGCATCCGCAGCGGTTCCGGCGCGGCGATATCGTCTATGCCAGCCACATCCTGTTCGCGCTGTTGCAGCGCACGCCATTGGTTCCGTTGCGTCAGCGGGCCGAGGATACGCTGCGGCGCGCGCTGAGCGAGCCGGGGTCCTTCGAGGCGCTGGCGCGCGAATGCTCCAATTGCCCGTCGGCCGCGGTGGGCGGCAGCCTCGGACAATTGCTGCGCGGCGACAGCGTGCCCGAATTCGAGCGCGCGCTGTTCGACGGCGACCGGACCGGCGTGCTGCCGTGGCTGGTCAGCACGCGGTTCGGTTTTCACATTGTGCGCGTCGAGCGTCGCGTCCCGGGGCAGGCCTTGCCCATCGAGGAGGTCGAGTCCGACATTGCGGCCTATCTTGACAGTCAGGTGCGCCACAAGGCCATGCGGCAATACTTGCAAGTGCTCGCGGCAGCTGCTCGTATCGAATGGATTGAGCCGGGCAGTTTTGGCGCTGTGAATGGGCCTTTGGTTCAATAAAACGGAGAGTACGTCATGTCT
>DAIDKG010000560.1 GCA_027450125.1 Bordetella sp.
CGCGGGGCAGGGCAGGCCGGTGGTGCCCATCATCGAGACCGCGCGCGGCCTGGTCCAGGTGGCCGATGTCGCCGCCGGACCGGGTGTGGACAGGCTGGCTTTCGGCAGCCTCGATTACGGGGTGGACCTTGCGTTCACGCCGGGCAGTGCGGCCGCCGACGCGCTGCTCGATCAGGCTCGCGGCCTGGTGCTGCTGCACAGCCGCGCCGCGGGCCTGGCGGCGCCGATGGACGGGGTGTATCCCGACATCAACGATGCCCAAGGACTGCGCGCGGCGGCCGAGCGCGCGTGCCACATGGGTTTCTCTGGCATGCTGTGCATCCATCCCTCGCAGATCGAAGCGGTGCACGCCGCCTTCATGCCCGCGCAGGCCGATATCGACTGGTCGCGGCGTGTGCTGGCGGCTCAGCGCGAAGGCGGCGCCGGGGCTTTCCGCTTCGAGGGCAAGATGGTCGATGCGCCGGTGCTGGCGCGCGCCCGGCAGGTGCTCGCGCGCGCGGGCATCGCAGCGGCTTGAGCCTGGAGACGCCTACGGCGTTCCCGCCGGCAAGCGCGCGATCGCTTGTCCGGCGGCGGCGGCGACAAGCTCGCCGATCGGGCCTTGCGGCAGCGTGATCGAGGGAGTCAGGTCCTGCAAAGGCCGCAGTACGAACGCGCGTTCATGCATGCGCGGATGCGGCAGAATCAACCGCTGCGTATCCATGACGACGTCGCCATACAGCAGCAGGTCCAGGTCCAGGGTGCGCGGCGCGTTGCGATAAGGACGCTCGCGGCCGTGTTTCAGTTCGATCGCCTGCAGCGCGTCGAGCAGCTGCAGAGGGGCCAGCGTCGTGCATAGCATGGCTGCGGCATTGATGAAATCCGGGCCCGAGGCATCGACCGGCGCGCTGCGGTAAAAAGGCGAGACCGCGCAGGATTGCACCCCGGGCAGCACCGCGATTTCTTTCAAGGCGGCGCGCAGCGTCGCGCCGCTGTCTCCCAGGTTCGAACCCAGTCCGATGTAGGCGCGAATGCCTGCCGGGGGCGCCAGGGGGGGCATGGCGGATGCTTGTCAGCCCAGCGATTCGGGCGCGGCGTCGCCGCCGCCGGTTTGCGCGTCTCCCGCCGGCTTGCGGCGCGGACGGCGGCGGCGCTTGCGCGCCGGCGCTTCGCTGGCGGCCTCGCGCGGCAGGCGCGTGGTTTCCTCGATCATCTCGGCGCGGGTTTCGTCGTTGGCGTTGGCCAGGTCCATCCACCACTGCGCCAGCACGCTGTCGAATTCGCCGGCTGCGGCGCGCAGTTGCAGGAAGTCGCAAGCGGCGCGAAAACGCGGCTGCTCGATCATGCGATGGATAGTCTTGCCCTGGCGGCGCTCGAAGCGCGGCTGCATGAACCAGATTTCGCGCATGTCGGAAGAGAAGCGGCGCTGGATGGCCAGCTTTTCGGTCTGCTCGTCGAGCACCGAGTCGGCCGCCTGGCCCAGGGCGGGAATGGTATGCCCGCCCTGCGCCATGAGCTGCTTCCAGCGCGCGTTGACCTGCGGCCACAGCAGGGCGGCGAACAGGAAGCTGGGGCTGATGCCGCGGCCGGACCGCACGCGCGCATCGGTGCGGTCCAGCGCCTCCTCGATGAAGCGCCGCCCGCCCGGCTGTTCCAGCACGATGTCCAGCAGGGGCAGCATGCCGTGATGCAGGCCCGCCACGCGCAGCTGCTTGAGGCAGTCGATGGCATGGCCGCAGGTCAGCAGCTTGAGCATTTCGTCGAACAGGCGCGAAGCCGGTACGTTTTCGATCAGCTCGGCCAGAGCGCTGATGGGTTTGCCGGTGCCCGGCTCTATCGTGCCGTTGAGCTTGGCGGCAAAGCGCACGGCGCGCAGCATGCGCACCGGGTCTTCGCGGTAGCGCTGCACCGGATCGCCGATCATGCGGATCTGGCGCTTCTTCAGGTCCTGCACGCCCTGGTGATAGTCCACCACCTGCTCGGTGTGGGGGTCGTAGTAGAGCGCGTTGATGGTGAAATCGCGTCGCGCGGCGTCCTGCTCCTGCGTGCCGAACACGTTGTCGCTGAGGATGCGGCCGTGCTCGTCGGTCTTCTGCTCGCCGTTGGCCGGGGCGCGGAAAGTCGAGGTCTCGATGATTTCCTGGCCGAAGACCACGTGAACCAGCTGGAAGCGCCTGCCGATGATGCGAGCCCGGCGAAACAGCGAGCGGATCTGTTCGGGCGTGGCGTTGGTCGCCACGTCGAAGTCCTTGGGCTCCAGGCCCAGGATCAGGTCGCGCACCGCGCCGCCCACGACGTAAGCCTCATAGCCTTGCTGGCGCAGCACTTCGCAGACTTTCACGGCATGGCGCGACACGTTGCGCCGGTCTATGCCGTGCTGGTCGCGGCCGATGCGCTGCGGGCCGGCGGCGGCGGACGGGGTGAAGAGGCGGCCGACGAATTTCTTGATGGTTGAGGTGATCATTTCAGTCTCCGCCCGGCCGCCCGAAGGAGACTTGAGCCCCTTCGGGAGGAGCGAGCGTAGTGGGCGTGGTGGTTGACATTACGACTTGGCGTCCTGGACGTGGTCGAACAGGTCGAGCACTTGCCAGCCCTGCTTCTGCGCGATGGCGCGCAAGGACGGACTGGGGTTGGCGGCAATGGGCCGGGTGACTTGCTCCAGCAGGGGCACGTCGTTGGTGGAATCGCTGTAGAAGAACGAGGTGCCGAAATCCGTCATGGACAATCCCATGCCGGCCAGCCATTGCCTGACGCGCGTGACCTTGCCTTCCTTGAAGCTGGGCGTGCCCGCGATGCGGCCGGTATAGCGGCCGTTGGCGTACTCGGGCTCGGTGCCGATCAGGTGCGGTATGCCGAAGGCCCGCGCGATCGGCGCGGTGACGAAGGTGTTGGTGGCCGTGACGACCGCGCACAGGTCTCCGGCTTCGAGGTGCTCGCGCACCAGGCCGATGGCCCTGGGCTGGATGGCGGGGCGGATCACGTCGCGCATGTATTGCTCGTGCCACAGCGCCAGGTCATGGGGCGTGTGGGCTGCCAGGATGCCCAGCATGAACTCGGCCGCCTGCTCCGCGGTGAGCTCGCCCCGGTTGTATTGCTCCATCAGCTCGTCGTTACGGCGCAGGGCCGCCTGGGGGTCGCCTATCCTGCCGCTGCGCGCCATGAACTCGGCCCATTGATAGTCGCTGTCCAGGGGAATCAGCGTGTGGTCCAGGTCGAACAGGGCGAGGCGTCGGGCAGCGGTCATGGTGTGTCAGTATCAGGGTCTGCGAGCATGGCGCGCAGCAGCGGCAGCGTGATGGCGCGCCGCTGCGCCAGGGAATAGCGGTCGAGCGCGTCGAGCAGGGCGCTCAGCTTGCGGATGTCGCGCTCATGATGCGTCAGCATCCAGTTGAGCACTTCGGGCGCCAGCTGCAGGCCGCGCTCGGCCGCCTGGGTCGACAGGGCCGCCAGCTTGTCGGCGTCCGACAGCGGATCGAGCCGGAACACCAGCCCCCATCCCAGCCGGGTGCGCAGATCCTCGCGCAGCGGCATGGACAGGGGCGCGCGGTCTCCCGCGACAGCCAGCGCGAAGGCCCGGCCGGCAGCCGCGGATTCGCGCCAGCGATTGTACAAGGCGAAAAGGGCCGCCTGCCGGGCCGGGTCCATGCGGTGCACGTCGTCCACGGCGATCAGCGCGGGAAGGTCGGCCTGAGGGTCGGCCTGGGCCAGGGCGAGGAAATCGCCGGCGTCCTGGC
>DAIDKG010000561.1 GCA_027450125.1 Bordetella sp.
GGTTTACGATCGCCTGGCGCGCAATGCGCCGCGCAAGCCCAGATCCATGAGCTCGTAGGCCGCATTGCCGCCGCTCGAGTCGTCGTCAGACGACGTCGTCGCGTGCGGGCTCGGCGATATGGCTGTCGTCGCCCCAATCCAGCATGTGCCAGCCACCGTCGTCGATGCGCACGCGGTTGATGGCGGTGTTGACCATTTTGGTGTGGCGCGGCTCGCTCAGCGCGATGCCGTTGGCCCGGCGCCAGATGATGTCGAGCGCGCCGCCATGCGTGACCACCAGCACGCGATGGCCCGCGTGGCGTCGGGCCAGTTCTTCGATGGTGTACAGGATGCGGGTGTTGAACCCGCCCAGCGTCTCGCCGCCCTTGAGCTCGCGCTCGGGGTCGCGGCTGCGCCATGCGGCGGCCGCTTCGGGAGCCGTCTGGTCCAGCGTGTCGTATTGCAGGCCCTCGAGCACGCCGAAGTTGCGTTCGCGCATGCCGTGCTCGATGCGCACGGGCAGGCCGATGGCTGCGCCGACGGCCTGCGCCGTGGCGCGTGCGCGCCTGAGGTCGCTGCTGTAGAGCGCTGCGAAGGGAGCGATCGCCGCATTCTCGCGCAGGCGCTGCGCCAGGCGGGCAGCCTGGTTCAGGCCGGTGTCGTTCAGGGCTATGTCCTGCCAGCCCTGCAGGCGTCTTTCGAAATTCCAGTCGGTTTCGCCATGACGGACGAACCAGAATTCAGACATCGGCGATACGGGCAGGGTGGGGCGTCATCATGCGGTCGCAGAGCTCGTGCCCGACTGCGATTGCAGTTCCTGGATCTGGGCTTCGAGCGTGGTTTCCTGGGCCGAGAGTGCGGCGATCTGACCGCCCGGGGCGTTCCCGTTCGAGCTGGTCGACGCGCTGCTGTTGGACTGCAAGGTCTGGATCTGGGCCATGATGGCCTGAAGTTCCGCTTCGAGCTGTTGCAGTTCCGCCGTGGCGGTGTCCGAGGACGAGCCGCCCGTGGAAGCCTTGGTGGTGCTGCCGCCGCTGGACGCGCTGCCGGTCGTGCCGTTCACCGCGCCGGTGTTCGATGCGCCGCCGGCCGATGCGGCGCCTGCGCTCAGCTGTATGCCTTGCTGCACGGGCGCGGCGAACGCGGCGCTGGCCTGGGGAGCCGGTTCCTGGGAGGCACTTTTCTTTTGCGGCTGATCGAACAGTCCCGCGGCGCTGGACAGTGCGGATACCACGGCCGAGATCGGCGAGATGGACAGGGACATGATCACGGCTCCGTCGGAGTGATGCGGCTTGCGCCCGTGGCCCGGGCGCGTGATGCCGGTATTGTTGCCCCGGTTTGGGGCCACGTCTACACTTGAAATAACTATTTCATTTGAGTCATTGTATGTCCAATCGTGCCACCTATTTTCCCTCCTGGCGCCGCGTGGAGGCCGTCGCCTCGGATGCCGTCGTCGCGCCTGACGAGAAACTGTCTGGCGGGCGCACCCTGGTCATGGGCGCGCAGCACGTGGTCGCCATGTTCGGCTCCACGGTGCTGGCGCCGCTGCTCATGGGGTTCGACCCCAGCCTGTGCATACTCATGTCGGGCGTGGGCACTCTGATTTTCTTTATTTTCGTCGGCGGGCGGGTGCCAAGCTACCTGGGATCGAGCTTCGGCTTCATCGGTGGGGTCATCGTCGCCACGGGCTACTCGGGCAGCGGACCCAATCCCAATATCGGCGTGGCGCTGGGCGGCATCATCGCCTGCGGCCTGGCGTATGTGCTGATCGGGCTCCTGGTCTGGGTCGCCGATGCCCGCTCGAGCAACGGCTCCGGCTGGATCGAAGTCCTGATGCCGCCCGTGGTCACGGGTGCCGTGGTGGCCGTGATCGGCCTGAATCTCGCCCCCCTGGCGGCCAGGAACGCCATGGGGCACGGCGGCTTCGATACGGCCATGTCGCTGGTCACCCTGCTCTGCGTGGGCGGAGTGGCCGTGTTCACCCGCGGCATGGCCCAGCGCCTGCTGATCCTGCTTGGCCTGATCCTGGCGTGCGTCATCTATGTGCTGTGCGCCAACGTTCTGGGGCTGGGCAAGCCCATGGACTTCTCCCACGTGGCGGCCGCGACCTGGCTCGGCCTGCCCGTGCTGGCCACGCCGGTGTTCCACGCCAGCGCCATGGGGCTGATCGTGCCGGTGGTCGTCATTCTGGTGGCGGAAAACCTCGGCCACGTGAAGGCGGTCAGCGCCATGACCGGACAGAATCTGGACCGTTACCTGGGCCGGGCTTTCGTGGGCGACGGCCTGGCCACCATCGTGTCGGCCGCGGTGGGCGGCACGGGCGTCACCACCTATGCCGAAAACATCGGCGTCATGGCTGCCACCCGCATCTATTCCACCCTGGTATTCGTGGTGGCGGCGCTGATTGCCGTGGTGCTGGGGTTCTCGCCCAAGTTCGGCGCCCTGATCCAGGCCATACCCGGCCCGGTGCTGGGCGGCATGTCCGTGGTGGTGTTCGGGCTGATCGCGGTGACGGGTGCGCGCATATGGGTGGTCAATCGCGTCGATTTTTCCGACAACCGCAATCTCATCGTGGCCGCGGTCACCATGGTGTTCGGCGCGGGCGATTTCACGGTCAGGCTGGGCAGTTTCGTGCTGGGCGGCATCGGCACGGCCACTTTCGGCGCCATCTTGCTGCATGCCTTTCTGCGGCTGCGCAAAAAAGCCTAAGTCCTTGCAATTCCCGGCGTTTTTGACCACAATACGCCTATCGAATGCCCCGGCTCATGCCTGAGCCGGGGTTTTATTTTTGCCCGCGTTTATGCTCAGGCCCTACCTCGAGCAGGCGCCGGCCTCATTTACCGATTATCGAAAGTCCGGAACTACCATGGCTGCCATTCCTTTGACCGTGCGCGGCGTCGAGCGCCTGAACCAAGAATTGCATCGGCTCAAGACCGTCGAGCGTCCCTCCGTCATCAACGCCATCGCCGAGGCACGCGCCCAGGGCGACCTGTCGGAAAACGCCGAATACGAGGCGGCCCGCGAACGCCAGGGCTTCATCGAAGGCCGCATCGCCGAACTGGAAGGCACGCTGTCCAACGCCCAGGTCATCGACCCCACCGCGCTCAACGCCGACGGCCGCGTCGTCTTCGGCGCCACGGTCGAGATCGAGGACCTTGCCTCGGGCGACCGCCTGGCCTACCAGATCGTGGGCGATGCCGAATCCGACATCAAGGCCAACCTGATCTCCGTTTCCAGCCCCGTGGCCCGCGCCCTGATCGGCAAATCCGAAGGCGACGTGGTCGAAGTGCGCGCGCCGTCCGGCGTGCGCGAGTACGAGGTCATCGGCATACGCTACGTGTAAAAAAAGCGAGGACGCCGTCCTCGCTCTATCCTTGCGAAAGTCGCGCTGCCGTTCGACGCCCTGCACAAAAGCCGGCAGGGGGGCAGGCTGTTCAGGCTTTCCGGATGGCGCGCACTGTCTTTCGGCCTGCCGACGGCCCGCGGCGGGTCCCGGCCTTGAGGCTGAGCGCGCTGCCGGCGCGGCGCGGAACGCCGTGCGAGGCCGACGTCGTCTTGCGCGTGCCGGGCCGCGGCGGTGTGCCCGCCTGCAGCACGGCGCGGGAAGAGCGGGAAGGTTCCGGCGCCTCGGGCTCGGCGGGCTTGCGGCGCGGCGCCTTGGACAGCTTCTTGCCTTCGGCCGCCATCTTCTTGGGCGTGTGCGGTTCTGATGCCTTGCGCCTGGCGGGCTTGGCGGGTTCCGCGGACGCCGTGGGCGCGGGCTTGTTCGCCGAGGGGCGGTAGAGAATGAAGAGCTTGCCCAGGTGGTGCACCGGCGCGCAGGACAGCGCTTCGCAGATGTCGGCCAGCAGGGCTTCACGGGTTTCGCGGTCTTCGCCGCCGGCGCGCACCTTGATCAGGCCGTGGGCGGCGAGCGCCAGGTCGATTTCCTTGAGCACGGCGCTCGACAGACCCTTGTCGCCGATCAGCACGACGGGTTTCAGGGAGTGCGCCGCCGAACGCAGATCGCTGCGCTCGCGAGAGGTGAGTTCTAATATAGGCATTGCCGAATTGTACGCATAATGGCCAAGAATAAATTCTCCAAAGACTGGATCCACCAGCACATCAACGACCCGTACGTGAAGCTGGCCCAGCAAAAGGGTTACCGGGCGCGGGCAGCCTTCAAGCTGATCGAGATCCTCGACGTCGAAAAGCTGATGCGCCGCGGCGACGTGGTGGTCGACCTGGGCTCGGCGCCGGGCAGCTGGTCGCAGGTGGCGCGCGAGCGCCTGGCCGGTCCGGGCGGGGTGGTGGACGGCCGCATCATCGCTCTGGACATCCTGCCCATGGAGCCCGTGGCCGGCGTCGAATTCATTCAGGGCGACTTCCGCGAAGACGAGGTGCTGCGCCAGCTCGAAGAAAAAATCGGCGCCCA
>DAIDKG010000562.1 GCA_027450125.1 Bordetella sp.
CAGCGTCGGCCGGACAGGCGCGCCCGGGCCGATTTCGCCGCAGGCCGCATCCAAACCGGATCGCCGTCCGTAAATAGCGTTGTCGATTTCCGATACGGACATCATGAGCCCGATTTTCACTTTTCCCGGAAGCCCCCATGCGTAGCGTCTGGCTCGGGGCGGCCCTTCAGGCACTGGCCGCGCGTTCGCCGCTGGTCTTGATCAACGGCGTCATTCCGGCCAACGCCTGCCGGCTGGTCGAAGGCGTCTCCTACGGCTGCGGGCCGCGCCAGCAGCTGGACATCTACATTCCTTGGCATGCCGCGGGGGCACCAGTCGTGGTGTTTTTCTACGGTGGAAGCTGGCGCAGCGGCGCGCGCGCCGACTACAAGTTCGTGGGCGACGCGCTAGCCACCTGCGGCTACGTCACGGTCATCGCCGATTACCAGCTCTATCCCCAGGTCGTGTATCCCGGCTTTCTCCATGACTGCGCCCAGGCCGTCGCGTGGGCTGCGCGGCATTGCACCCCCTACGGCGGCGATCCTGCATGCCTGTATCTCGTCGGCCACAGCGCGGGCGCCTACAACGCGGCAATGCTCGCTCTGGACCCCCGCTGGTTGCGGGCCCACGGCGGATCGCCCGGCATGCTGGCCGGCTGGGTGGGCATGGCGGGCCCCTACGACTTCCTGCCCATCCAGACCCGCGCCGTCCGGCCGGTCTTTCACCACCCGCGCACGCCTGCCGATTCCCAGCCCGTGGTTCACGCGCACACCGGCGCGCCGCCGGCGCTGCTGATGGCCGGCTCGGCCGACAAGCTGGTGGATCCGCGACGCAACACCGATGGCCTGGCGCGGGCCCTGACGGCGGCGAATGCCGACGTCCAGTCGATCCGCTATCGCGGGCTGGGTCACGAGATGCTCGTGGGCGCTCTGGCCCGCCCCCTGCGCTGGCGCGCTCCCGTACTGCGGGATCTTTGCGCTTTCCTGGACCGGCGCCGCGAGGCCGCGAGCACGCGGGTGCAATCATGAGGACCCCGCGCCGGCTCTTCGCGCTGCTGTTCGCCGCCCAGCTTCTGGCGGCGGCGCACGCGGCGCCGGGACCGGCCGCGCAGCACTATGCGGGACTGGCCTACGCCCGCAACAGCGGCAAGCTGCTCTACAGCGAAGAGCACTGGATCGCGCGCAATGGCGGCGCGCAGCAGCACATCGTGCTGTACCGCTGTCCCGACGGCGAACCCTTTGCCCGCAAGCGCCTGGACGGCGGGATCGGCGACGCCGCGCCGGACTTCGAATTTGAGGACGGCCGCAGCGGCTACCTGGAGGGAGTGACCGGCCACGGGGGCGAGCGCCAGGTTTATGTGCGCCGCAGCCGCAGCGCCCCGCGAAGGAGCGCGCAACTGCCGACGCCGCGCAACGCGGTGATCGATGCGGGATTCGATACTTACCTGCGCAAGCACTGGAAGGCACTGGGCAGCGGGCAGGACGCCGATGTCGCGTTCCTGGTTCCCAGCCGCCTGAAATACCTGCACCTGGCCATACGCGCCGCCAATGCAACGGACCAGGGCCGGCCTGTGCGCCGGTTCACGCTGCGACTGAACGCGTGGTACGGCTTTGCCCTTCCCTCGATCGAGGTGACTTACGCCAGGGACGACCGCCGCCTGATTCGCTTCGAGGGCATCGGCAACATCCGCGACGAACAGGGCGACACGCAGCAGGTGCGCATCGAATTTCCGGCCGACAGGCAATATGGCCCGCCCTCGGCGCAGCAGGTCGAGCGCGCCTGGACCGAGCCGCTGGTGTCGCGCTGCGGCAGCAAGAAATAAGGGTTTACAGCAGCGCATCCAATCCGCAAGGCGATGCGTATAAGAAAGCACAAGAACGAGCAAAGACAGGATCTGCAATGAAAAATCGCTGCGAAGACCCGGCACCGCGCAATCGTGCCGCCACGCATGTCCGGGCGTCATGGATCACGCCGCTGCGGCGCTGGTTCGACACCCAGGGACCGGACCAATACCCGGCGATTGACCGAGCCGCCCGGGACGACATCGATTGGCCGCGGGCGATACCGTTCCTGTTGATCCATGCGGGATGCCTGGGCGTGCTGTGGGTGGGCGCCACGCCGGTCGCCGTGGCCACGGCGATCGCGATGTACGTCATGCGCATGTTCTTCCTGACCGCTTTCTATCACCGCTATTTCTCGCATCGCGCATTTCGCACCTCGCGCGCGGCGCAGTTCGTCTTCGCGGTACTGGGCGCATCCTGCGTGCAGCGCGGCCCGCTGTGGTGGGCCGCGCACCATAGCAGCCATCACGCGCATGCGGACACGCACGCCGACCAGCATTCGCCGGGCCGGCTGGGCTTTTGGCGCAGCCACACCGGCTGGTTCCTCACCCGGGGGGCCTTCGCCACGAACTGGGACAGGGTCCCGGACTTGCGCGGCTATCCGGAGCTGCGCTGGCTGGATCGCTATGACATAACGGTGCCCCTGGCCGTCCTGGCCTCGATGTACGGATTGGGCACCATGCTGCAGCGGCTGGCGCCCGGCCTGGGAACCAGCGGCATGCAGATGACCGTGTGGGGATTCTGCATCTCCACGGTCGCGGTCTATCACGCGACCTTCTGCATTAATTCCCTGGCGCACCGGCTCGGCAAGGCCCGCTTTCATACTGGTGACGACAGTCGCAACAATTTCTGGCTGGCCTTGCTGACCCTGGGCGAAGGCTGGCACAACAACCACCACTTCTATCCCGGCTCGGCGCGCCAGGGATTTCGCGGCCGCGAAGTGGACCTGACCTGGTACGGCCTGTGGCTGCTGGGCAAGACCGGCCTGATCTGGGACCTGAAGCCCATCCCGGCCTGGGTACTGAAAAAAGGCAAGGATTGACCATGCGCATCGCCATCATCGGATCGGGCATCTCCGGCCTGGCCAGCGCGTACTGGCTGTCTCGCCGACATCAGGTCACCCTGTACGAGGCGGGCGGGCGCCTGGGCGGCCACACCCACACCCACCAGGTCGACCAGGCGGGGCGCCGCTACGCGATCGACACCGGATTCATCGTATTCAATCCGGGAAACTATCCGCTCTTCACGCAGTTGCTCGACGAGCTGGGCGTGCCCTCGCAGCCCACGTCGATGAGCTTTTCCGTACAGAACGCGGCAAGTGGCCTGGAGTACTCGGCGACCAATCTGGACACCCTGTTCTGCCAGCGGCGCAATCTGGTGTCGCCGCGC
>DAIDKG010000563.1 GCA_027450125.1 Bordetella sp.
GATGGGCTTGGTGATGTAGTCCACCGCGCCCAGGCTCAGGCCGTAGGCTTCGTCGTCGCTGTCGGTCAACGCGGTGATGAAAATGACCGGGATCTGCGCCGTGGCCGGATCCGCCTTGAGGGCAGCGCACACGGCGTGACCGTCCATCTGCGGCATCATCACGTCGAGCAGCACCAGGTCGGGCACCTGCTCGCGCGCGATGGCCAACGCCCGTTCGCCGCTGTTGGCGAAGAACAGGCGGTAATCGGACTGCAGCACGTAGCGCAGCACTTGCAGATTGTTGGGCTCGTCGTCGACGACGAGCAGGCGGGGACGACGGTCGGGCGTAGCGGACATGTGTGTACGGTATTTCCGGGGGCAGGCTTGGCCGCCCCCTTGTTGAGTTCAATTATCGGCCCAATTGCGCCAGACGTCAGCGCGCCGGGGCGCGCGACGCGGCGTGCGCCCCGGCGCTTGCGGCCGCCGCCGCGGGCAGGCGGTTAAAATAGTGGGTTGACTTATGCGCCGGCCGTGCGCAAACCGCGCAAAAAAGGCCTGCGTCCTTTCCATGACCTATTCCGTCAAAGAACTCTTCAAGACCCTGCAAGGCGAAGGCGCCCAGGCCGGGCGCGCAGCGGTGTTCTGCCGTTTTGCCGGCTGCAACCTCTGGAGCGGCCGCGAAAGCGACCGGGCACAGGCCGCCTGCACCTTCTGCGACACCGACTTCGTCGGCACCGACGGCGAAGGCGGCGGCAAGTTTTCCGACGCCCGGGCGCTGGCCGCGGCGATCGCCGCCTGCTGGGGCGACAAGACCGGGCACCGCTACGTCGTCTTCACCGGCGGAGAACCCCTGCTGCAGCTGGACGATGCGCTGGTTGCCGCCGTGCACGCGCAGGGCTTTGCGATCGCCATCGAAACCAACGGCACCATCGCGCCGCCCGCGGGTATCGACTGGATCTGCGTCAGCCCCAAGGGCAGCTCGCAGGTGGTCGTGACGCGCGGCAACGAGCTCAAGCTGGTCTATCCGCAGCTCGAGGCCCTGCCCGAGCGCTATGCGCATCTGGATTTCGAGCACTTTTTCCTGCAGCCCATGGACGGCCCCGCGCGGGTGGCCAACACCGAGCGCATCGTGCGCTACTGCCTGCATCACCCGCAATGGCGGCTGAGCCTGCAAACCCATAAATACATAGGCATTCCATGAACCACGCCCCAGCCTCCAGCCCGGCCGTGTCCGTCACGCGCAAGCTGGAATTCGACGCGGGCCACCGCATCCCCGACCACCGCAGCCAGTGCCGCAATCTGCATGGCCATCGCTACGTGCTCGAAGTCACGCTCGCCGGCGACATCGTCAATGCGCCCGGCGCGTCGGACAACGGCATGGTGATGGACTTCACCGAGATCAAGGCCATAGCCCAGGCGCATATCGTCGACGTCTGGGACCACGCCTTCCTGGTGTACGACGGCGACGTGGCGGTGCGCGACTTTCTTGAATCGCTGCCCAGCCACAAGACGGTGGTGCTCGATCGCATTCCCACCGTCGAGAACCTGGCGGCCATCGCCTTCGAAACCCTGGCGCCGCACTACCACGGCCACTACGGCAATCACCTGCGGCTGACCCGGGTGCGCCTTTACGAAACGCCCAACTGCTGGGCCGACTGCGAAGGCTGAGGCCGCCGGATCGGCGTCCGCGCCCCGGACCCGGCGGCCCGGCGGCAAAGATCAATGCAGCGTCGCGTCAGGCGGCGGCGCCTGGTCATGGCCCATGGCCGCCTCCCAGCTGCGCAAGGGTACGCAGGTCTGCAGGCGCTCGATGGCGCGCCGTATCAGCGCCGGATGCAACTCATGACCCACATGCGAAGCGACGTCTATCGTCGAGTCGCCCTGCAATTGCCCCAGGCGATGCTGCGCGGCCATGGCGTGATTGACCGCGATGACGGCATCGTCGGCCCCGTGCAGCAGATGGATGGTCGTGTATTGCGGCGCCTTGTCCGGCAAGACGGCATAGCGGCCCGAGAAGGCCAGCACGCGGCCGGCCAACGCCTCGTCGGCCTGCACCGCTTCCAGCGCCATGATGGCGCCCTGCGAAAAACCAGCGAGCGCCGTGTGACTGGCTTTGATCTTGAGCCGCCGCTGCGCGGCGCGCACGTATTCGTTCAGCGCCGGCAGCGCTTGCGCCACGCGTTCGGCGCGATTGTCCTCGCCCACGCCGCGCGTGGAGAACCACTGGCGGCCCGGGCCGCCGTTGTCGAAGGCATGAAAGCCTTCGGGTATGAGCACCGCCGAATTGGGAAAGGCCACGCGCAGGGCCAGGCCCAGCGCTTCGAGATTGTCGGGGTTGCCGCCCACGCCGTGCAGCAGCACGAACAGCTGCAAGGCCTCGACGTCGGGATTGGGGTAGAACTCGATGGAAGACGACGCCATGCGCAAGGCTCTCCGCGAAATGCCGTGCGCCGCCGCGGCGCACTTTTCATGAGATCTTAGCGCGGCGCGCGGCCCGGCGCTCCCGCAGCGCCGCATCCGCCCGCCGATGGCCAGCATCCCTCAGCGCCAGGAATCCCTAAGGCAAAAAATCGCGCGCATCCAGTGGCAGCGGCAGGGACGACATCTGGGCGGCGAGCAGGGCGGCGCTGCCGCAGGCCAGCGTGAAACCCAACGCGCCCTGCCCCGCATTGAGCCAGAGATTGTCGGCCGCGCGGCTGCGGCCCACGAGCGGAACGCCCCGCGGCGTGGCGGGCCGCTGGCCGGCCCAGGCCTGGGCCGGGCCCAGATCCAGCGCGGGAAAGGACTCGCGCACCTGGCGCTTGAGCAACGCCACGCGCTCGGGCACCAGATCGGGCACGCCGTCGATATCCACCATGGCGGCGATGCGCAGCACACCGCCCAGCCGGGCGTAGACGATGCGGCGCTGGTAGTCGGTCACGCTGATGGCCGGCACGCCCGCATCGCCCGGCGCGACCGGCACCGTCAGGCTGTAGCCCTTGAGCGGATAGATGGGCGCATCGCCGCCCAGCCCGCGCAGCAGCGCCGGCGTGGCCGCGCCTGCCGCCAGCACCACGGCATCGGTCCGGATGGCGTCGCCGTCCGTGCGCACGGACGCGATGCGCCTGCCGTCGGGGCGGTCAAAGCCCCGTACCTCGGTTCCCAGCCGGCACGCCACATTGCCCATGCGCAGCAGGCGCTCGTACAGCCCTTCGGTGAAAAGCCGGCAATCGCCCGCTTCCTCGCTCGGGGTATGGACGGCGCCGGCCAGGGCGGGGCCCATGCCGGCCAGGGCGGGCTCCAGCCGCAGCGTCTGCCCTGCATCCAGGACCTGCTGCTCGGCGCCCAGTTGCGCCTGGTAGGCCACCTGCCTGCGCGCCTTGTCCAGCAGCGCCGCATCGCGGTAGACGATGAGCTTGCCATTGCGCACGTGGGCGAAATCCAGAGGCTCCTGCTCCAGCAATGCGTGCAGCACGTCGCGGCTCAGGTAGGCCAGCGCCTGCAGGCTGGCCGTGGAGGCCCGCGCCGTGGCGGCATTGCAGGCCAGCGCGAACTTCAGGCACCAGGCCCACTGGCGCGGATCCAGCCGGGGCCGCCAGCGCAGCGGCGCGTCGCCGCGCAGCAGCCAGACCGGCAGGCTGGAGAGCACGCCCGCCGCGGCCAGCGGCGCGACGTAGCTGTAGCTAAGCTGTCCGCCGTTGGCGTGGCTGGCCTCCTGCGCGGGTTTCGCCCGGGCGTCGACCAGGACGACATCATGCCCTTGGCGAGCCAGGAAATAGGCCGAGGTCACGCCGATGACGCCGGCCCCTATCACGGTGATATGCATGATGCCTGCACGACAATAATGAATACGCCCGTATTGTCGAAGCAGGCGCCCTGCGCGCGCCAATAGCGAAGCCGCCGGCACCCATAACCTGGATTTATGGGCGCCGGCGGCGCAGGGCCGCATGCAGCGCGCCCAGCCCCGCGGAAAGCGCCACGCAGACCAGCAGCACCGCCACGAGCGCGAACATCGTGGTGCTGAAGGCATGCGCGTAATCGGCGACGCCGGGATGCGCGCCCAGCAGCGAGAAAAACACCCCGCCCAGCGTTGCCGCGCCGACCGCGGCGCCGATCTGCAGCGCCGCGGTCACCATGCCCGACGCAACGCCTGCCCGCTCGGGAGCCACCTCGGCCAGAACGATGCGCACGACGGACGGCAGGACGACCCCCTGCCCCATGCCGATCGCCGCCAGCCCGAGATAGAAGCCCGCGCCGGGCGCGCCGGTACCCGCGAGCGCCGCGACGGCCGCCACGCCCATGGCCAGCAACCCGTAGCCCAGCGTCAGCGCGCTGAAGGCGCCGAAACGTTGAACGAGCCGCGGCATCAGCAAGGGGCTGGACAGAAAGCCCAGGCCGAACGGCAGTATCGCAATGCCCGATGCCAGCGGCGACCAGTGCAGGCCGCTCTGCAGATAGATTCCGTACGTCAGGAAAAACGCGCTCATCGCGTAGAACAGGAACGCCAGCGCGAGCCCGAGCGCGACCACGGGATTGCGGAACAGGCGCAGGTCCAGCAGCGGATCTTTGCCCTGGGCCAGGCTGCGCCACTCCACGCGCAGCAGCAGGCCCAGCACCGGCAGGGAGCCGGCGAGGCAGGCAACCATCCACATCGGCCAGCCGGCCTCGCGGCCGCGCGCCAGGGGATAGACCAGCATCAGCAAAAACAGCGACAGCACAAGCGTGCCGGGCAAATCGATGCGCTGGCCGCGCGGCAAGCGGCTTTCCGGGATGAAACGCCAGCTGCCCACCAGCGCGAACAGGCCGATCGGCAGGTTGACCAGAAAGATCGCCCGCCACCCCAGCCCGAAGGGATGCAGGCTGATGAGCGCGCCGCCCCCGAGCTGGCCGACGACCGCGGCCAGTCCGAAGACAAAGCCGTAGAGCCCCATGACGCGCACCTGCTCGCGCGCAGTGAACATGCTGCGGATGGTGGCGAGGACCTGGGGCGCGAGCATGGCTGCGCACAGCCCCTGCAGAACGCGCCCGGCCACCAGCACGGCGCCGCTGCCGGCCAGTCCGCAAAGCGCTGACGCCAGCACGAAGCCTGCCATGCCCGCCATGAAAATGCGTTTGCGCCCGTACATGTCCCCAAGTCGGCCGCCGGTGATCAGCATGACGGCATTCGCGCAGGCGTAGGCCGACACCACCAGCTCCAGTTCGGCGGGTCGCGCGCCGATCCCGTCGCGGATGGCAGGCAGCGCCAGGTTCACGATGAAGTAATCCAGCGGCGGCAGGATGGCCCCCACCAGCAGGACTGCCAGCGCCCAGCCCGGATGGCCGGCCTTGGCGCTGGACGGGACGCAGGGCGCCGCCGCGCGCGCAGCGAGTGTGTTGTCGGTCATGGTGAAAATCTCGGTGAAAAGACGGGAATGGCGCCGTCGCAGACCTGCAAACCCTGGCCGGGCCTGCGAGCCGGACATCCGAGGCGCCATTCTGGCCTTTCCGGATAAAACGGAAAAGCAGGAATTTATAGTATTATCCATCGACTTATTCGATAGATTAGTTTCGATGCGCGGTTTCGAATTCGACCAGCTCAAGACCTTCACGACGGTCGCCGAGGCCGGCAGCCTCTCCGCGGCGGCGGCGCTCGTGCACCTGTCGCAATCGACGGTCAGCGAACAGATGCGCAAGCTGGAAGCGCGCGCCGGCGTGCCGCTGTTCGTGCGCAGCAAGCGGGGCGTCGAACCCACGCCGGCGGGTGCGCGGCTGCTCGAGCACGCCAGGCGCCTGGTGGCGCTGAACGAAGCGGCCTTCGACGAGCTGCGCGGCCAGGCGATCAAGGGCGAACTGCGCGTCGCGATCACCGAGTATTTCCGTCCCAACGAGGTGGCCGGCATGCTCGCGCGGCTGCGCGAGTGCTACCCGCAGCTGAGCCTGCATGTGCGCGCGATGAAAAGCGCCGAGATCGAGCTCGCCCAGACCCGGGGGCAGATCGATCTGGGCGTGGTGCTGCACCTATCGGCGGGGCCGTTCAGGCCCGTCGCCGACCCTGCCCGATGGGTGCTGCGGCGCGAACCGCTTTACTGGGTCGCCGCGCCGGCGCTGGCCGAGCAGTTGCCCGAGCGCCTGCCTCTGGTGCTGCTGCCGGACGACTGCATGATGCACCAGACCGCCGTGCGCCTGCTCGAG
>DAIDKG010000564.1 GCA_027450125.1 Bordetella sp.
TTCACGTCCTTGTTGTTCTGGCGCAAATTCCGGAAGACGTAGACCTTGCGCTTTTCTTCCTCGATGCAGTAGTACTCGGCGATGTAGATCACATCGGGCGTGAACCAGTCGAACTCGACCATCTTGCGCACATGGTTGAACCCGGCCGCGCCGCCATCCAGAGGCTGCTGTCCCGGATCGCCGGGCGCAGGGCCGCCCCACTTTTCGGCGTAATCGTCGCGCGAGATGGACGAAATGACCCAGCAGCGCTTGGCGTCGGACTTGTCGTAGCGCTTGGCGTCGATATCGAAGAACACGGACGAGTCGGCGTCGTAGATGGGCTCGAAGACAATCTTCTGGGTGTCGTCGTCCTCGTCGAACTCGTCTGTGTAGACGTTGCGCAGGCGCCATGCGCCCATGCCACCGGCCACGCCCTCCTCGAAGGCGTTGTCGTAGGCCTCCTGACCGCCGGACTGGTTCTCATCCGCCCGGTACATGCCTTCGAGCATGTCGGCCGTGTGCGGGTCCGATTCCTTGTCATTGGGCTTGAACTGGACCGTGATGCGGTTCGCGCGGTATTCGCTGAAGATGCGCACGCAAGCCAAGTGCACCTTGTTGACTTCGAAGCGCGGCTTGTTGTCGAACTGCAGGCGCAGGCCGTCCTCCCACATCGCCCCGTCGACGTAGACGAAGCGCCGGTCCTGCAAGCAGCGCAGGCGCACCTCCTGCTGGGAGGAATAGGCACGGTTGAAGTACATCGTCGATTCTTCGACGAGTTCGGATTCGATCTGAGCTTTCGATTTGGACATGATGGCGAGTTCCAAGAGCCGCAAAGCGGCGATACGCGGCATGGGCCGCAGAAACTCGCGTCATCCAGCAATGCGCACCTGCTACGCGGCTACAGGTGGCTGGGGCATCCGATTTGGCGCGCGGATGCCATCGCGCTACTGCTTACCGCCTTCCCTGGTTCCAGTGGTTGACTGTCTGGGGGATGACGACGGGGGTAGTGTCTCGCTCCGGCGCGCTGATAAGCGCCAGGCCTTCCCCGCCGGCAATAAAGCTGTACTGCAACGCATCATGCGGATGCGAATAGCGGTTCTTATTCGGCTCATCGCGGTACCGCTCATCGCCTGACACCTGGACGCGCTTGAAGGCGTAGCCGCCGCCGAATCCCTTGCGCAGCACCGTGCACTGAGGATGCAGCAGGAAACCGGGCTGCCCATCGACCAGGCGCCGCAGGCATACGGAGACGGCCTCAAGGCGCTGCGTCAGGTCGTTGGTGGGCGCGGGCTCGGCTTGGATGTTGGCCGCCCGCAGGATCTGAATGGGGGTGCGCTCATCGGTCTGCGCGCGCCCGTCGCCCGCCGGGTCGCAAGCGATCGAGTCGATGCGGATGCCCTGGTAGTGCTGCGCCATGACGCGCTTGAGCTCTTCGGCAAAGCGCACCGCGCCCATGTCCTGCGCGACCAATTCCCGGTGCGTGCGCCATTGGCCTAATGGCGAGCGCTGGCTGAAGGTGGCGGCCGGCGTCAGCCCGAAGTCGACCCCGATACGCAGGCCCCATTCCGGGACCAGATCAAAAGCCCGCACATGGACGGAATCCACGAAATCGGAATAAACCGGCTTGCCATCTTTGACGAAACCGTACTGCGCGCGCACGTAGACAAGAATCCAGTCCGCATCCTTGCCTTGGCAGAGCCGCTGGTAATAGCCTGGCGGCAGGTTCTCGACGTTTTCGGCGCCCGGGTTGGGAATCAGCTTTCCATCGTCGGACAGCATCATGCCGCCAGGCTGCGCGAAGAACGCGAAGTCCGAGGGACGCTCTTCCTCGGCCAGCCGATACCACCAGTGATCAGAATCCGGGGGATTGGTATCCATCAGGACGCCGAACCAGCTTGCGCCACCCTCCAGCGCGGACGGGAACCGGCCCACGCGGCCAGTGAGCGCATCCAGAACCGCCTTGGGCACTTCTCGGGCCTCGTTGATCCAGCCGCCCGTAACCTCAAGAGACAGTAACTTCTTGATATCGTCCGGGCGATCGAGCGCCAGAAAGATGACCTCCATATCGAAGGTACCGTCGATGATGTGATGCGTGGGCGGCCCTTCCCCTTTCCACATGCCAATGCTCGACGGCATCCACTGGTGCCAGCTCTTGATCGTCGTCGTCTTCAGCTCGGTGTAGGTGTTGCGGATGACCACCCACCGCGTTTTCCGTCGACCATCCGGCCCTGGGCGCTGCTCGGCCGCGCGGCGGATCATCTCGAAAATGCAGGCCGTCGTTTTGCCCGAACCCACCGGCCCACGGATACCACGCACGAAAGCCTCGGACTGCATGAAGGCAGCCGAGACAGGGCCGGGTGGAGCATACTTGATCTTCACTTCTGCGTGGGCGCCGTGGTGATCTCGAAGACGAGCCGCTCGCCGTTCTCGGCGGTTACCTGCAAGGGCAGCACGCGGCCGAGCAGCGAAAGGAATGCGCGCGGGTTCTTGTCGGCCTGCTCGACCAAGTAGTCGACGCCGCCCTTTTTCTCCAGCGCATCCAGGATCATCTGGCGAAGCGCCTTGTTTTCCTTGTTGAGCGCACCCTTCGGGCGCCCCTTGCCGGCAGCCGGCGGCTTTCGTCGCCCACTATCCGGCACTTTTTTTGTGGAGGTCTCGGCAGTCATCATTTGCCCCTGGAAGATCCCTTTTTCGGGCGCGCATTATCCTTGGCCTGCAGCTTCTTGGCGTTCTTCACGTCCTCGCGCTTGTCCTCGGGCGTGCGCTCGTAGGCGCGCTTGCTGATGCCC
>DAIDKG010000565.1 GCA_027450125.1 Bordetella sp.
ACTGCGGCAGCGCGAAGAAGTGGCCCGCGTTCACGCGCGAGGGCACCAGGTAGTCGCGCGCGCCCTCGGGCGTGCTCTTGGTGAGCATGGGGGTTTCGATGTCGATGAAGCCCAGGCCGTCCAGGTACTTGCGCACTTCGATGGACACGCGGTAGCGCAGCATCAGGTTGCGCTGCATGGGCATGCGGCGCAGGTCCAGCACGCGGTGCGTCAGGCGCGTGGTTTCCGACAGGTTGTCGTCGTCCAGCTGGAAGGGCGGCGTGACCGAGGGGTTGAGCACCTCGACTTCGCGGCACAGGATTTCGACCTCGCCCGAAGCCAGCTCGGCGTTGCTCGTGCCCTCGGGGCGCTTGCGCACCAGGCCGGTAATGCGGATGCAGAATTCGTTGCGCAGGCTCTCGGCGATCTTGAAGGCCGCGGCATTGTCCGGATCGAACACGATCTGGGCCATGCCGGCGCGGTCGCGCATGTCGATGAAGATGACGCCGCCATGGTCGCGGCGCCGGTTCACCCAGCCGTACAGGGTGACAGTCTGGCCGAGATGATCGCGGCAAACTTGACCGGTGTAGCAGGTGCGGCTCATGGAAAACTCCGTATTGGGTATAGATGTGAAGAGGGTTCAGCGCGGGCCCAGGCGCGCGTCGGACGCCTCGGGCATGGCGGCGGGTGTGATGGGCGCGGGCGGCGCCACGACACCCATCGAGACGATGTACTTGAGCGCGGCGTCGACCGACATGCGCAACTCGATGACTTCTTCGCGCGGCACGATCAGGAAGAAGCCTGACGTGGGGTTGGGCGTGGTGGGCACGTACACGCTCAGGTGCTGGCCCGGCAGGTGGCCGGCCACCTCGCCCCCGGGCTCGCCCGTGAGAAAGGCAATGGTCCACGAGCCCTTGCGCGGGTATTCGATCAGCACCGCCTGGCGAAAGGCCCGGCCGTTGGGCGCCAGCACGGTGTCGCTGACCTGCTTGACCGAGCTGTAGATCGAGCGCACCAGCGGGATCCGGTTGAGCATGCTCTCCCACAGGTCGAACAGGCGACGCCCCAGGAAATTGGCCGTCACCATGCCGGTGCCCAGGATCACCGCGATGACCAGCACGAAGCCAAAGCCGGGAATGTGCCGGTGAAAGAGCGCCTGCGACGACAGGAAGTCGGGCACGACGCCGCTGAGCGTGTTGACGATCAGGCCGATCACCCAGATGGTGATCACCAGCGGGATCCAGACCAGAAGTCCGGTGATGAAGAATTTCTTGAGCACGGGGCCCGGCCTTGTGTCAGGTGGACGTTGAGGAGGGCGCGGCCGGCGCCGGCGCGGACGCGGCGGCGGGCGCGGCGCTGCTGTCGGCGGCCGGCTTGGCGGTTTCGGAAGCCGCCGGCGCATCGGACCCCGCGGCCGGCTTGGCCGCGGCATTGCCGCCCGAACCGTTGCCGCGAAAGTCCGTGACGTACCAGCCCGAACCCTTGAGCTGGAAACCCGCCGCCGTGACCTGCTTGGCATAGGTGGCCTGGCCGCAGCTGGGGCAGGCCGTCAGGGGCGCATCGGATATCTTCTGCAGCACGTCGGCGGCATGGCCGCAGGCGCTGCACTTGTAAGCGTAGATAGGCATGTCGACAACGCGCCCGCAGACCGGGGCGCAGGGAAATGTAAGGAAAACAGGCGATTTTAGCCCGAACCGGCGCAAACCACGGGATGGCTCCGGCATCGCCCCGTCGGGGGCCCGATGCTTTACTCTAGATCTGTTCACACAAGATCATCGCCGGAGGACGGAAATGGCAAAAGCATATTGGGTTGTCTCGTACCGCAAGATCAAGGACCAGCAGAAGCTGGAGGCCTATGCGCAGCTCGCAGGCCCGGCCGTGGCCGAGGGCGGTGGGCGTTTCGTGGCCCGCGGCGTCGCGCTCAAGGCCTACGAGCTGGGTGCGCTGCAGCGCACCACCGTGGTCGAATTCGACAGCGCGGAAAAGGCCATCGCCTGCCGGGAGGGGGATGCCTACCGGCGTGCGCTCGAAGCGCTGGGCGACGCGGTGGAGCGCGATTTCCGCATCGTGCAGGGCGCCGAGTGACGCGCGCCGGGGCGGCCGGGCTGCGTCAGCGCAGCAGGAAGGCCGCCGCGGCGACCAGGGTGGGCGCCAGCGCCGCCAGCAGCAACTTGCCGGCGGAAATGGATTCGCCGGGAAAGTAGGCTTTCAGCAGGGCGAAGCCGGCCGGATTGGGCGCGTTGGCGATGACGGTCAGGCCGCCCCCGGTGACGGCCCCGGCCACCAGCATGGTGCGCCAGGCTTCGCTGGTGCCGTGCACCAGCGACCCCAGGTAGGTAAGCGCGGCGTTGTCGGTCAGCGCGGTCAGCGCCGCCGTGCCCCAGTACAGCACCAGCGGGGGCAGGCCGCCCAGCAGATCCTGCAGCCACCACTGCTGCAGGCCGCCCAGCACGACCAGGCCCGCCAGGAAAAAGCCCACCAGCAGGCCCTCCTTGATCAGCAGGCGGCTCTGGTAGCGCCTGTAGGCGCTGCAAAAGCCGATGAACAGCATGAGCAGGCCCAGGAACACCGGCGGGTGGTGCGCGCCCAGAACCACGCCGGCCAGAAAGAGCAGGTGCACGGCCATGATCCAGGCCGGCACGCGCGGACGGCCCGTAGTGCCGCTGCCCGCGTCCGGCTCGGCCGCATCCTGCGAGGCCGGCCGGGTCGCGGCCGCCGCGGCGAGCACGTCGGCACGGCACAGCCAGGTCAGGACGACCGCGTTGAACAAGACCGCCACGGCCGCCCTGTCGCCGAAATGCATGAACATGTAGGGCGTATCCCAGCCGAAGGTCGAGGCCACCATGAGCACGGGCGGCGCGGCGTACGCCGTGAGCACGCCGCCGATCGAGATGTTGACGAACAGCACGCCCAGCGTCAGGTACTTCAGGCGCCCATTGCCCGGCGCGCGAAAGTACGCGTCGCGCAGCAAAATGGCAGCCAGCGTCATGGCGGCAGGCTCGGTGATGAAGGAGCCGGCCAGCGGCACCAGGGCCATGATCAGCAGGAACATGCCCAGTTCGCGCCGCATCGGAAGCAGGCGCACCACGCCGTGCAGCATCAGGCGCGCCAGCTCCAGCACGGGCCGGCTGGCGGCCACCACCATGATGGCAAAGACAAAGAGCGCTTCGGTGAAGTCGCTGCCATCCAGGTACTTCACAGCGGTGGGCACGTCTGCCAGCGCGGCCATGGCCATCAGCAGCACGAAGGCCCAGGCGCCGAACACCACCTCGACCTCGGCCAGCAGGTGCCACATGCCGGCGTGCGGGCCGTCGCGGTGCGCCAGCCGCGCGAAGATCGACACGGAGAAGGTGTGCACCACGGCCAGCGCGAAGCACAGGGTTGCGGTGATTTCAATCGCGTTGGACATGCTTCAGCCTTGCCGGCGCGCGGCCAGCAGCAGGCGCGCGCCCTTTTCCGCGATCATCAGGGTGGGGGAGTTGGTGTTGCCCGAAGTGATGGTGGGCATGACGGAGGCATCGATCACGCGCAGACCCTGGATGCCGCGCACGCGCAACTGGTCGTCGACCACGGCCTGCGGGTCCGCGCCCATCTTGCAGGTGCCCACGGGGTGGAAGATCGTGGTGCCGATCTCGCGCGCGGCGGCGATCAGTTCGGCCTCGGTCTGCACGGCCGCGCCCGGCTTGAACTCCTCGGGCCGGTACTGCGCCAGCGCGGGCTGGGACACGATGCGCCGGGTCAGGCGCACGCTGTCGGCCGCCACCTTGCAATCCTCGTCCGTGGACAGGTAGTTGCACAGGATCTCGGGCGCGGTGCGCGCGTCCGCGGACACGATGCGCACCGTGCCGCGGCTGCTCGGGCGCAGGTTGCAGACCGACGCGGTGAAGGCCGGAAAGGCATGCAGGGAGTCGCCGAATTTGTCCAGCGACAGGGGCTGCACGTGGTACTGGACGTTGGCGCGGGCGTAGTCGGGGCTGCTGCGCGCGAAGGCGCCCAGCTGCGAGGGCGCCATGGTCAGCGGCCCGCGCTTGAACAGCGCGTATTGCAGGCCCATCATGGCCTTGCCCCACAGCGAGTTGGCCATGGTGTTGAGCGTGCGGGCA
>DAIDKG010000566.1 GCA_027450125.1 Bordetella sp.
ATGGCTGCTTTTTTGAATGGATGTTGTTCGTTGCGTTCCGTCACGCGAGTTCGTCGAGCCTGCGGCCGGCCAGCGCCTTGCGGATGCTGCGGTCCATCCGCCGCGCGGCAAAGTCCTCGGTGGCCGAGGACAAGGCCTGCACCGCGGCGCGCACCGCCTCCACATCGTCGCTAGCCGCCGCCGCATCGGCACCTTGCAGCGCCGCGTCGACGCCAGCGCGCTCCTGCTCCGACAGCAGGTCCGCATCGCCGACCAGGGCCGCGCGCACCGACTCGGCCAGTTGCCGGGCCTCGACCTGCTGCTCGCGCAGCATGCGGGCCCTGGCATCGCCGTCGGCCTCGCGCACGCTGTCGGACAACATGCGGGCGATTTCGTCGTCAGACAGGCCATATGAAGGCTTGACGGTCACGGCGGCCTCGACACCCGTGCTCTGCTCGCGCGCCGTCACGCTCAGCAGGCCGTCGGCATCCACCTGGAAAGTCACGCGGATGCGGGCCGCGCCCGCCACCATGGGCGGAATGCCGCGCAGCTCGAAGCGCGCCAGCGAACGGCAGTCGGACACCAGCTCGCGCTCGCCTTGCACCACGTGCACGCTCATCGCTGTCTGGCCGTCCTTGAAAGTGGTGAATTCCTGGGCCCGGGCCACGGGAATGGTGCTGTTGCGCGGGATCACGCGCTCGACCAGGCCGCCCATGGTTTCCAGGCCCAGCGACAACGGGATCACGTCCAGCAGCAGCCAGTCTTCGCCCGGCGTACGGTTGCCGGCCAGCAGATTGGCCTGCAACGCGGCTCCCAGTGCCACGACCTCGTCGGGGTTCAAGTCTACCAGCGGCTCGGTGCCGAACAAGGCGCCCACGGCGCGGCGGATTACCGGCATGCGGGTCGAGCCGCCCACCATGACCACGCCCCGCACCTCGGATGGCGTCAGCTTGGCGTCGCGCAGCGCGTTGCGCGCGCTGTCCAGCGTACGATCGACCAGCGGCTGCACCCACGCCTCGAACTCGGCGCGGGCAATATCGCGTGCCAGCGCGCGGCCATCGGCCAGCACCAGGGCGTAGCGTTCTGTCTGCTTGTCGCTCAGCGCCTCGCGCACCGCGCGCGCGGTCACCATCAATGCGCGCCGGTCTCCCGGCGTGAGATCGTGCCCCACCGGCAGGTCGGCCAGCACGCGCTCGACGATCACGGCGTCGAAATCATCGCCGCCCAGCGCGGTATCGCCTCCGGTGGCAATCACTTCGAACACCCCGCGAGACAAACGCAGGATCGATATGTCGAACGTGCCTCCACCCAGGTCATATACCGCGTAGACGCCCTCGGCTGCGTTGTCCAGGCCATAGGCGATCGCCGCCGCGGTAGGCTCGTTGAGCAGGCGCAGTACGTTCAGCCCTGCCAGCCGGGCCGCATCGCGGGTGGCCTGGCGCTGCGCATCGTCGAAATAGGCCGGCACGGTGATTACCGCGCCCACCAGATCGTCGCCCAGCACATCCTCGGCGCGCTGGCGCAGCACGGCCAGGATCTGCGCCGACACCTGCACCGGACTCAAATCGCCCTGCACCGTGCGCAGGCGCACCATGCCCGGCGCGTCGATGAACTCATAGGGCGCGCCGCTGGACTGCGCCTCGGCCAGCGTGCGGCCCATGAAGCGCTTTACCGATACGATGGTGTTGCGTGAATCGGCGGTCTGCTGCGCTTGGGCTTCGTAGCCCGTGGCTGCGCGGCCATCGGGCAGGTATTGCACGATCGAAGGCAGCAGCGCCCGCCCCTGGGCATCGGGAAGCGCCTCGGCCACGCTGCTGCGCACCGCGGCGACCAGGGAGTTGGTCGTGCCCAGGTCGATGCCGACCGCCAGCCGGCGCTGGTGCGGCGCGGGCGATTCACCGGGTTCGGATATCTGCAATAAAGCCATGTTTTTTCTATATTCCAGGCGCAAACCGCCATTCGGGCCTGCGCTAAACCGGCCGCAGCGCAGCCAGCTCTTGTTCGATCTTGTCGATGAACAGCCACTCGCGCACGCGCGCCGCTGCGGCCGCGTAATCACGCCGGCCATCGAGCAACTCGCATACCTGCTTGCGCATGGCGTCCTGTGCCGCATCGAGCTCGGCCCGCAACGCCGACGCGATTGCGGCATCGCGGCGCGCATCGTCCAGCATCTCGCGCCATTGCATCTGCTGCATCAGAAAGCCTGGCGCCATGGCCGTATTGCTTTCGGTCTGCAGATCCACGCCAGCCTGTTCGCACAGATAGCGCGCGCGCAGGAGCGGGTTTCGCAACAGGCGATAAGCCTCGTTGGCCCGAGCCGCCCATTGCATGGCCACGCGGCGTTCAACCGCGCTTGCCGTGGCATAGCGGTCGGGATGGACCTGGGCAGCCACCTCGCGCCAGGCGCGCTCCAGGGCTTCTTCGTCCAGGCCAAATCGCGCCGGCAGCCCGAACAGGCTGAAGTAATCGTCTACCGCCACGGCTGCCCTACACCGTGAACGACTCGCCGCAGCCGCAGGTCGCTTTCTCGTTGGGATTGCTGAACTTGAAACCTTCGTTCAAGCCTTCGCGCGCGTAGTCCAGTTCGGTTCCGTCGATGTACGGCAGGCTCTTGGCGTCCACGAATACTTTGACGCCGAAGTTTTCGAACACCAGATCGTCCGCATCGGGCTCGTCGACGTATTCCAGCTTGTAGGCCATGCCGGAGCAGCCGGTGGTGCGCACACCCAGGCGCAGGCCCACACCCTTGCCACGCTTGGCCAGATAGCGGCTCACGTGGTTGGCCGCCTGTTGAGTCAGGGTGATGGACATGTCATTGTGCCGCGACGGCGTCGGCCTCGACGGTTTCGCCATGCTTGGCGCGATAGTCGTTGACGGCTGCCTTGATGGCGTCCTCTGCCAGGATGGAGCAGTGGATCTTCACCGGCGGCAGGGCCAGTTCCTCGGCTATCTGCGTATTGCGGATGGCCATGGCCTGATCCAGCGTCTTGCCCTTGACCCATTCGGTGACCAGCGAGCTCGATGCGATGGCCGAACCGCAGCCATAGGTCTTGAAACGCGCGTCTTCGATGAGGCCGTCGGCGCCCACCTTGATCTGCAGCTTCATGACGTCGCCGCAGGCCGGCGCGCCAACCATGCCGGTGCCGATCGATTCGTCGCCCTTGTCAAAGGAGCCGACGTTGCGGGGATTTTCGTAGTGATCCAGAACTTTTTCGCTGTAAGCCATTTTGACTCTCCTGCTGATTTTTCATTCCCCCGCCCGAGGGCGGGGGTTAGGGGGTAGGCTGTCAACCTTCCCTGTAGGACGGAGTATTGACGCGCAGCGTCAATGCGCAGCCCACTGGACGCTGTTCAAGTCGATGCCGTCCTTGGCCATTTCCCACAACGGCGACATGTCCCGCAGCTTGCCCACCCGGCTCTTGATCAGGTCGACGGCAAAATCGATTTCCTGCTCGGTGGTGAACCGGCCGATGGTGAAACGGATGGAACTGTGCGCCAGCTCGTCGTTGCGGCCCAGGGCACGCAGCACGTAGGACGGTTCCAGACTGGCCGAGGTGCAGGCCGAGCCGCTGGAAACGGCCAGCTCCTTGATTGCCATGATCAGGGACTCGCCTTCGACATAGTTGAAACTGACGTTCAGATTGTGCGGCACGCGGTGTTCCATGCTGCCGTTGATGTAGGTTTCCTCGATTTGCGCCAGGCCTTTGTAGAGGCGGTCGCGCAGCATGCGCACGCGCTCGTTCTCGGTGCCCATCTCCTCGCGCGCCAGGCGAAAGGCCTCACCCATGCCGACGATCTGGTGCGTGGCCAGCGTGCCCGAACGAAAGCCGCGTTCGTGCCCGCCCCCATGCATTTGCGCCTCGATGCGCACGCGGGGCTTGCGGCGCACATACAGCGCGCCGATGCCCTTGGGACCGTAAGTCTTGTGGGCCGAGAACGACATCAGGTCGACCTTGAGCTTTTGCAGGTCGATCACCACCTTGCCGGTGGCCTGGGCCGCGTCGACATGGAAAATGATGCCCTTCTCGCGACAGATCTCGCCCAGGGCCTCGACGTCCTGGACCACGCCGATTTCATTGTTGACCATCATGACCGAGACCAGGATGGTGTCCGGACGCAGCGCCGCCTTGAACGCGGCCAGATCGATCAGGCCATCTTCCTGCACATCGAGATAGGTGACTTCGAACCCCTGGCGCTCAAGTTCGCGGCAGGTATCCAACACCGCCTTGTGCTCGGTCTTGACCGTGATGACATGCTTGCCGCGCTCGGCGTAAAAATTGGCGGCACCCTTGATGGCCAGGTTGTCGGACTCGGTTGCGCCGGAAGTCCAGACGATCTCGCGCGGATCGGCATTGACCAGCTTGGCGACTTCGGCTCGGGCGTTTTCCACCGCCTCCTCGGCCTCCCAGCCGAAGGCGTGGCTGCGGGAGGCAGGGTTGCCAAAGTGCTCGTACAGCCAGGGGATCATCTTGTCGACCACGCGCGGGTCGACCGGCGTCGTGGCCGAGTTATCCAGATAGATAGGAAGATTGCTCATGATGCGAGTGGCTCCTGTAGCTTATAGGGCGGCATTGGTCTCGAGCGCCGGCGACTCGGCGCTTGCCGCGCCGGCGGGACGAAGCACGGGCATCGCCGCCCCCTGGGCCTGGGCTGCACGCTGGAGCTGGCGCATGCGCTGCTGGTCGACCAGGTCCTGCAGGGAAACCGAATCCAGGTAGTCGACCATCTTTTGATTGAGCGTGGTCCAGAGCTCGTGGGTCATGCACTTGCCATTGAGCCCGTTCATGCCGTCCAGCCCGCTGGTGCAGTCGTGCTTGCCGCCGCAGCTGGTGGCGTCCAGCGGTTCGTCGACGGCAAAGATGATATCGGCCACGGTGATATTGCGCGCCAGGCGGGCAAGGGAATATCCGCCTCCGGGGCCACGCACGCTGTCGACCAGCTCATGGCGCCGCAGCTTGCCGAAGAGCTGCTCGAGATAAGACAGGGAAATGTTCTGGCGCTGGCTTATCGCTGCCAGGGTGACCGGACCGCTATGTTGCCGCATCGCGAGATCGATCATGGCCGTCACGGCGAAACGCCCTTTGGTTGTAAGACGCATGATGAGTTTCCTCAATACCTGAGTAATTGCATCAAGTTTACCAAATTCCCGAGTAAATCACTAGACCAATCCGCACATGCCATAGGGTTAATCGATTTTGCCGGCAGAATCATAGAAATTGAGAACAATTCTCAATATCGATATATTGAGCAGCCAACAAAAAACCGCGCCAAGGCGCGGTTTTTACGGAGTGGGCAGGCTCAAGCAGCCTGGTATTGGGTCGCGCGCTTGCGCACCAGCTCCAGCACGCCCTGGCAGGCATCTTCGAGGTAATCCAGCACCTTGCCAAAGCCTTCGGGCCCGCCGTAGTACGGATCCGGCACGGTAGCCTCCTCGAACTCGTTGGCAAAGCGCATCAGCAACATCAGCTTGTGCTGATAGGCCTTGGGGCATTGCTGCTGCAGGGCCGAGAGATTGTCCCAGTCCATGGCCAGGATGAGATCGAACGTGCGGAAGTCGTCCGCCGTAACCTGGCGCGCTTCGCAGTGCGTAATGTCGTAGCCGCGCTTGCGAGCTGCGGCCAGAGCGCGGGCATCAGGCGCCTCGCCGATGTGATACGAATGCGTGCCGGCGGAGTCGATGTCGACGACATCGCTCAGCCCGGCGTCATTCACCAGGTGGCGGAACACACCCTCTGCGCTCGGCGAGCGGCAGATGTTGCCCATGCAGACGAAAAGAACTTTGGTCATGATAGGTGAAAGTGTGAGGGAAAACCCGAAATAAGGCAAGCTTTTTTTGCGGCCGCACAAGAAAGCCGGGTTTCTCTTTTTTAAATAAAAATATTGATTAATATCAAATTATTAGATACGAATCCTAATGCAAAATCCAGCTTGAATTCTGCCATGGCAGCGCGCCTTTTCCCGCACTTGGTGCTCTGCGGAAACGGTAGCCGGTTTGCGTGCGCGCCCTGCTATACCGCGCCGTCGAGCAGCACGCGCTTTTTCAGCGCGGTCAGCGCATCCCGGCTTGCTGCCGCCTGTTCGAATTCCAGATTGCGGGCGTGATCCATCATCTGCTTTTCCAGGCGGCGGATCTCGCGGGCCAGTGCCTTCTCGTCCGAGAGCAGTTCGGCGGGCACGGCCGCCTCCAGGGTGTCGTGCGAGGCC
>DAIDKG010000567.1 GCA_027450125.1 Bordetella sp.
GTCGAGCAGCCGGCGAGCAGGCTGGCTGCCAGCGCGGCCAGACCTGCCGCCATCAGGCGCTTGAAAGGTGATGCGAGAGCGTTTCGGAGCATGGTTTCAGCCTCCTTCGAGGGGTTGGCGCTGCCGCCGGCAGCGTTCGGAGCAGTATTTGACGCTTTCCCAGTCCCGCGCCCATTTGCGCCGCCATTGCATGGGGCGCCCGCAGCGTTCGCAAGGCTTGCTCGGCAACTGGCCTTTTTTGTATTTGACGGCATGGGGCTTCACGGTATGGGGCGTCAGGTCAAAGTTCGTCGAGGTTTTCGAGCCAGTGCTGGGCCTGTTGCTTCAAGGCGGCCCGGGTGTCCTCGGGCATCGAGGCCAGTTGGCGGTAGGTCAGGGCCAGCCTGGGGTGGCGCTCGAACCGCGGGGCGTGCTGCGCGAAGAAGTTCCAGTACAGCGCGTTGTAGGGACAGGCGCCGCTTCCGGTGCGTTGCGTCGGCTTGTAGCGGCAGCCCTTGCAGTAGTCGCTCATGCGCTGGATGTAGGCGGCGCCGGACACATAGGGTTTGGTAGCCATGCGTCCGGCGTCGGCATATTGGCTCATGCCCAGTGTGTTGGGCAGCTCCACCCACTCGAAAGCGTCGATATAGACCCCGAGATACCACTGGTGCACCTCGCCCGGCGCCAGCCCGGCCAGCAAGGCGAAGTTGCCGATGACCATCAGGCGCTGGATGTGGTGCGCATAGGCCAGATCCAGCGACTGGCGCAGCGCCAGCGCCAGGCACCGCATGTGGGTTGCGCCGGTCCAGAACCAGCGCGGCAAGGGCCGGCGATGATCGAGCGCATTGTCGTTCGCCGCGTCGGGCATGCGCGCCCAGTAGTAGCCGCGCACATACTCGCGCCACCCCAGGATCTGCCGCACGAAGCCTTCGACCGCCGCCAGGGGAGCCAGGCCGCGGCGCCAGGCATCGCAGGCGCGCGCCACGACCTCGCGCGGGTTGAGCATCTTGGTATTGAGCGCGAACGACAGCAGCGAGTGGAACAGCACGGGCTCGGCGCTGGCCATGGCGTCCTGGTAGGCGCCGAAATTGGGCAGGCGCTGCGCGATGAACGCGTCCAGCTGCGCCAGCGCCTCGGTCCGATTCAAGGGCCAGGGAAAGCTTTCGGCGCGGGGTGCGCCGAATGTCTTGACGCCGTGCGCCTGCACGGTGCGCCATAGTTCGCGATGGTCATGCGCAGGCAGCGTTGCCCGCGGGACAGCCGGATCGCCGCGCCAGGGCTTGCGGTTGTCTTCATCGAAGTTCCAGCGTCCGCCTTCCGGGGTGCCGTCGGGGCCGACCAGCACGCCGGCGGTGCGGCGCATGTGCCGGTAGAACGTCTCCATGGTCCAGCGCCCACGCGCGCCGAAGAGCCGGGCCAGTTCGTCGCGCGAGGTGTAGAAGTGCTCGCTGTCGACCTGCGTCACGGGCACCCCAGCGCTGCCCGAGAAGTCGGACAGGATCCGGTCCACGCGCCATTCGTCGGGCTCCTGGTATTGCAGCGCCGTGGCCTGATGGTGCCGGAGCAGGAACTCGAGGTTGGCGGCGAGCGACTGGCGGTTGTCCGGGTGGTCCAGCGCAAGGTAGTGGACGCGGTGTCCGTTGCGCTGCAGCCAGCGCGCAAAGTCGCGCATGGCAGCGAAGATCGCGATGACTTTCTGGGCGTGGTGCACCACATAGTCGGTTTCCTGGCGCACCTCCATGAGGACATGGACGACCTGGGCGTCCTGCCGGGTGAACCAGCTGTGCAGGGGATTGAGTTGATCGCCGAGCACGAGTCGGAGCGTGGTCATTGCGGTTCGGCTTTTTTTGAATTCAATTTGACTCCAAATTTATCTAATATGGAGTCATTTACTTTAGGGTCATTCTGACAAACTGAAGATAATCCGTAAAGCACGACGGCGTTTTTAAAAAAACGACTCAGATTGAATCGATTGAGGAAAACGGATTAAGTATGGATCATCAGCCTGCGGGGCCACGATCTGCCCCGTTCAGTCAGCTCGCCCATGGCCGACGCAGGAGCGGCCCGGACTGAGTCCGGTTGCGGCCATCGCGTGCGGCCAGGCGTCCGCCGCTGGCAGGCTGGCCGCACGCCTCACCATGCCGGGACGATCGGTAAGCCGGGGCGCAGGCCGGAGCGCGTCGATGCCTGGGGCAGCGGTAGCCGATGCGGCCCAGGCCCTAATGGCCGGTCCGGCCGCGCGTGGCCACCCAGCACAGAACGGATCCGCCGCACACCATGCAGGTGCCCAGCCAGAAGCTCGCCGATAGCGGTACGTGCAGCAGCCAGGCGGCCAGCGCTGCCGACATCACCGGGATGAAATAGGACGCGCCGGCCAGGACCGTGACGTTGCCGTGCAGGATGCCCACGTTCCAGGCCGCGTAGCCGAACCCCATCGCCGCTGCGGCCAGCACGAGATAGACGACCGCCTGCAGGCTGAAGTGCATTGCGCCGCCGCCGGAAGCGAGGTACTTGATCCACAGGGCGGAGGCGACCATCATGAAGAACGGCGTCACGCCGTTCTTTCCCTCGGCGATGCGCGCGGTGACGGTGCAGTATGCCGCCCAGATGACGGCCCCGGCAAAGGCCAGGCCGTAGCCGAGCGGATTGTCGCTGACGTTGGCGAGCATCTCGGACAGCTCGAATCCGTGGGCGCCGCCCAGCACCCGGCAGATTCCGGCCATGGAAAGCAGGAAGCCCGGCACGATCAGCACGCCGGCGCGCTGCCGGTTGAACAGGATGGCCGCCACCATCGTGAAAGTAGGCCACAGATAGTTCACCATGCCCACTTCGATGGCCTGCCTGCCGGTATGGGCATAGCCGATGGACAAGGCCAGGCAGAGTTCGTAGGACACGAAGAGCAGCCCGCCCCAGACCAGGTAGCGGCGCGGGAAAGCGCCCAGCCTGGGAAAGCCGACCGAAAGCAGCAGGAACAGGGCCCCGACCGTGTAGATCATGGCCGCGCCGCCGGCTGCGCCCAGGTTGACGCTGACGCCCCGGATCAGGCCGACGATCGAGCTCCACAGAAAGACTGCGATGAGCCCGGTCAAGGTTGCTTTTTTTTTGTTCATGCAGCGTTGTTCGCGTTGGGAGCGGGAGATTCACGGCGGGGGGCAGCTGGCGTACGCGCGGCGGTGCGGGTATTTCACACTAAAATCCCGCATCCCGGATTTTCAGGCTCTCGCCATGACCACCCAGATCGATCGTCCCCATACCGCCCTTGTCGTGATCGACCTGCAACACGGCGTCGTGGCGCACGCCTATCGGCGCGATCAGGTGCTGGACACGGTCAACGGGCTGGTCGAGCGCGCGCGGCGCGCTCGCGTGCCTGTCGTCTGGATCCGTCATGTCGACGACGAGCTGACGGCGGGCAGCCAGGCGTGGGAGATCGTGTCCGAGCTCTTACCGGCGCCTGATGAAGCAATCGTCGAGAAAAGCTACCGCGATGCCTTCGAAGACACTGATCTGGAGCAGGTGCTCGCCAGGCTGCGCGTGGGCAGGCTCGTCGTGGCGGGCGCCGAGACCGACATGTGCGTGCGCTCGACCCTGAACGGCGCGCTCGCCCGCGGCTACGATGCGATCCTGGTCGGAGATGCCCATACGACGACGGACAGAACACAGCAAGGCGTGCCCGGTCCACAAGCGGTGATCGATCACACCAATATGTACTGGAGCAATCAAAGGGC
>DAIDKG010000568.1 GCA_027450125.1 Bordetella sp.
CGCAACGCCCGCGCGATCGCGCCGGCGTTGCGCCTGTTTCTGAAAGCGCGCGTGCCTTGCGTACGCGCGTTTGTCTTGGCAAGAGAGCGACCGCATGAATTACCACTGGGACTGGGGTGTTTTCTGGCACCCGTTGCTGGACGGCACCGGCAACTACATGGACTCGCTGCTCATCGGCCTGCAGTGGACGGTGCTGACATCGCTGCTCGCCTGGGCGATCGCCCTGGCGCTCGGGTCGGTGATGGGCGTGTTCCGCTCCAGCCGTTCTCCCGTGCTGGCAGGCGTTGCCAACGCCTATATCGAAATCTTCCGCAACGTGCCGCTGCTGATGCAGCTCTTTCTCTGGTATTTCGTCATGCCGGAGCTGCTGCCCAAGGCCTGGGGCGACTGGATCAAGCAGTTGCCCGACAGTTCATTTCTCACGGCGGTCGTGGGCCTGGGACTGTACATGGCGCCGCGCGTTGCCGTGCAGCTGGCGGCCGGCATCGCCGCGCTGCCGCGCGGACAGCGCATGGCCGGCGAGGCCATGGGCCTGACCTCGGCGCAGACCTACCGCTACGTGCTGCTGCCCATGGCCTTTCGCATCATCTTCCCGCCCCTGACCACCGAATTCCTCAACACCATCAAGAACAGCTCGGTCGCCATCACCGTCGGCCTGCTCGAGCTCACGGCGCGCGCGCGGGCCATGCAGGAAGAAACCTTCCAGATATTCGAGGCCTTCATCGCGGCGGCGGTGCTCTACCTGGCGCTCAATCTCGTCGTGACGGTCGTCATGCGCGCCATCGAGCGCCGGCTGGCCGTTCCCGGCTACATCTCGGGAGGGAAATGAACCATGTTCGCCCATTTCGATTTCGGCGCCATCTACCGCTCGCTGCCCTATCTGTTCCGCGAGGGCATGACCTTCACGCTCATGCTCACGGCCATCGCCACCTTCTTCGGTGTGGTCCTGGGCACGCTGATCGCCATGATGCGCCTGTCGTCGGTGCCGGTCCTGCGCCAGTTCGCCACGCTCTATGTCAACCTGCTGCGCGCGCTGCCGCTGGTCCTGGTGATCTTCCTGATCTATTTCCTGCTGCCCTATGTCGGCCAGTGGGTCACCGGCGCGTCGCGGCCCGTCGAGGTCGGGGCGCTCAATTCGTCGATCATCACCTTCACCGTGTTCGAAGCGGCCTATTTCTCCGAGATCATGCGGGCCGGCATCCAGTCCATTCCCAAAGGGCAGGTCGCGGCCGGCTACGGCATCGGCCTGAGATACCCGCAAATGATGCGCTATGTGGTCCTGCCGCAGGCGTTTCGGACTATGCTGCCGGTGATCTTCATGCAGACCATCGTGCTGTTCCAGGACACATCGCTGGTGTACGTGCTCTCGATCACCGATTTCCTGGGCGCGGCGTCCAAGGTGGCCGAGCGCGACGGGCGCGTGGTCGAGATGTACCTGTTCGCCGCGCTGGTCTATTTCATCATTTCGTTCTCGGCATCGCGATATGTCCGGCGGTTGCAGAACCGCCTGGCCATCATCCGTTGAATTTGGCTGACAAGCAGGAGGGCCGTCTCGTGGCCATGATTACACTGAAAAACGTCGACAAGTGGTACAACCCGCAGTTCCAGGTCCTCAAGCACTGCACCACGTCCATCGACAAGGGCGAGGTGGTGGTGGTTTGCGGCCCTTCGGGCTCGGGCAAATCCACGCTTATCAAGACCGTCAACGGCCTGGAGTCCATCCAGGGGGGCGAGATCATCGTCGACGGCACATCGGTGACGGCCAAGGGCACCAACCTGCCCAAGCTGCGGTCGCGCGTGGGCATGGTGTTCCAGCACTTCGAACTGTTCCCGCACCTGAGCATCACGCAGAACCTGTGCCTGGGCCAGGAGAAAGTGTTGAACCGTTCTCACGAGGAGGCCGTGGCCAAGGCGCTCAAGCTGCTCGACCGCGTGGGGCTGAAGGCGCACGCCGACAAGTTTCCCGGCCAGCTGTCGGGCGGCCAGCAGCAGCGCGTGGCGATCGCCCGCGCGCTGGTGATGGACCCGATCTGCATGCTGTTCGACGAGCCCACCTCGGCGCTGGACCCGGAAATGGTCAACGAAGTGCTGGACGTGATGGTGGAGCTGGCCAAGGAAGGCATGACCATGATGGTCGTGACCCACGAAATGGGCTTCGCCCGCAAGGTGGCCGACCGCGTCATCTTCATGGACGCCGGCGAGATCGTCGAAGACGAACCCAAGGACGCCTTTTTCCAGGCCGCCAAGAGCGAGCGCGCGCGCCAGTTCCTGTCCAAGATCCTGTCGCACTGACCGGGCAGCCCGTCAGGGCGCCCGTCGCGGGCTCTGGCCTGGCGCCGGACGCGGTGCTAGCCCGGGCAGGCCCAGTCCCCAACGCAGCCGCTGGCAGTCGGGGTTCACGCTGCCGTCGGCCTCCCAGGCGTTGAACGCGCGGCAGGTCGAGGACCGCAGCGGGTAGATGGCGCAATGGATGCCCGGTTTGCCCAGCTCTCCGCGCAGGGCCGCGCAGCGGCCGCCGCCTTTCTCGGTGCCTTGCATGCAGACCCGTAGCGGCGATATCTGTGTGACGAATTCTTCCGGCACGGTGCCGCCATTGGCGCCGGCCACTTCGCCGCAATAAAACGACACCCGGAAATGCGTGCAGCAGGCCCCGCAATCCAGGCAGGGATTGAAGTCGGGCGGCGTCGGGGCGGCATCGGGCATGGCCCGGCGAGTGTACTGGAACGGCGTTGCAGGGTTCAGTTACACGCGGCAATTCCATCGCCGCGCCGGCTACGCTAATCTGAATAAGGGCCGTATGCATTCCGGCCTGGAGCAGATTACGCATGACCCGCAAGAAGAAAATCGCACGACTCGCGCTGGCGCTGCTGCTGGCATTGCCCGTCGCCCTCGCCGTGGTCGCGGGCGTGGTGGTGTCCAATCTGGACATGAATCGTCTCAAGCCGCGCATCGACGCCGAAGTTTCGGCTGCGCTGGGCCGGCCCTTCGCCATTCATGGCGATCTGTCGGTGACCTGGGAGCGCGGCGCGCCCGGGGACTCGGGCTGGCGCAGCCTGGTTCCCTGGCCGCACGTCAGCGCGCAGGATCTCACCCTGGGCAATCCCGCGTGGGCGCGCACGCCCATCATGGCAAGTCTCAAGCGCGTGCGGTTCGAGCTCTCGCCCTTGCCCCTGCTGGCGCACAGGGTGGTGATCCGCGACCTGCAACTGACCGGCCCGTCGGTGGACTTGCAACGCCTGGCCGATGGGCGGGCCAATTGGGATCTGACCCTGCCCGCATCCGGGGGGACGGGCGGCGCATCGTCCGCCTGGTCGATCGATATCGACAGGATAGGCTTCGATCAGGGCACGATCGCGTACACCGACGATACCCTGAAGGCCGACGTTTCTCTGGAGATCAACCCGCTGGGCAAGCCCGTGCCCTTTGCCGACCTGACCGGCATGCAGCCGGACACATCGCAACAGTCCGCGCCCACGCAGCCTGCGGCCGTCGCGGCGGCCGCACAGGCCGGCGGCGACTCGGAGGCCGACAATGCATTGGCCCGGGCCGAGAAGGCCGGCAAGGCCTACGCGCAGAATGCCTCGGACTACGTCTTCGGCTGGAAGGCCACGGGCCGCTATCGCGGGCTGCCCTTCAAGGGAGAAGGCAAGATCGGCGGCATGCTGGCCTTGAAGAATCCCAAGCTGCCTTTTCCCATACAGGCCAAGGTCGACGTGGGGCGCACCCAGGCATCCGTTGTCGGCACCTTGATCGACCCCAAGAACCTGGGCGCACTCAATCTGCGCCTGTCCTTGTCGGGCGCTTCCATGGCCGACCTGTTCCCGCTGACGGGCGTGGCGCTGCCCGATACGCCGGCCTACTCGACCGACGGCCGCCTGGTCGCCAATCTGCGCGACAAGGCCGGTCCGGTGTTTTCCTATCGCCACTTCGACGGCAAGGTGGGGCAGAGCGATCTGCACGGCACGCTGCGCTTTACCCTGCGCCCGCCACGCCCCAGGCTGGTCGGACAGGTCTGGTCCAATCAGCTGCGCATGGTCGACCTGGGGCCCCTGATCGGCGTCGGGGCCGGTAACAGCGACACGCCGCGGCCCGATGCCGCGGCTGCTGCCGCGCGGGTCGCAGAGGGCAAGGTGCTGCCTGACGTGGCCTTTCGCACCGACCGCTGGCGCGACATGGATGCCGACGTGACCTTCTTCGGGCAGCGCATCCTGCACAGCGGACGACTGCCCTTGTCCGATCTGAACACGCACGTGGTGATGGACGACGGCAGGCTGACCGTGGATCCGCTGCGCTTTGGCATCGCGGGCGGCACGATTGCGGGTTCAATCCGGCTCGACGGGGCCAGAACGCCGATGTCGGGCAGGCTGCGCGTGTCGGCGCAGGCGCTGCAGCTCAAGCGGCTGTTTCCCGATATGCACGCCCCGCAGGCGCAGGGCATGCTGGGGCAGCTGCGCGGCAACGCGATCCTGTCGGGACAGGGCAATTCGGTGGCGGCGCTTCTGGGCGATGCCAGCGGCGACGTCCACGCGCTGGTCAACGATGGCGTCGTCAGCCGCGGCCTGATGGAACTGGCCGGCCTGAACGTGGGCAATTACCTGATGGCCAAGCTGTTCGGCGACGACGACGTCAAGATCAACTGTGCCGCGGCCGACCTGGGCATGAACAAGGGCATCATGAAAACCCGCGCCCTGGTGTTCGACACCGAAAATACCTTGGTCAATGTCAACGGCACCGCCAATTTCCGCAACGAGACGCTGAACCTGACCGTGTCGCCGGAAAGCAAGGGGTTCCGGATCTTCTCGCTGCGCTCGCCGCTCTACGTGAGGGGCACCTTCGCCAAGCCGGATACCGGGGTGGAGGTGGGGCCGTTGCTGGCGCGCGGCGCGGGCCTGTTGGCCCTGAGCGTGGCGCTGACCCCCGCAGCCGGCTTGCTGGCCCTGGTCGCCACTCCCAGCAGCGACGCGCACGAACAAAGCGACTGCGCCAGGCTGCTGGCTGAAGCGAAGAGTCCGGCCCGGCTACCGGTCAAGAAGTAATGCCCCGAGACATGCCGGCCGCGTAGGCCGCATTTGACTTGGGTTTGAAAGAATATATATAATTGCGGTCTTCGCTTTTTTATCTGTACTTGATTTGCGCTGCAAGCTTTGTGCACGGAAAGTAAAGATAAATTGCGCGGGCTGTTAGCTCAGTTGGTAGAGCAGCGGACTCTTAATCCGTAGGTCGAGTGTTCGAGCCACTCACAGCCCACCA
>DAIDKG010000569.1 GCA_027450125.1 Bordetella sp.
GCGCGGCCTGCGCGAGCGCGTCTTCGGCATGATCGCTGCCGAACACGGGCGCGCCTTGTCCATGCTGCGCCTGCTGACCCGGCGCGAACTGCTGGCCGACAATCCGGGACTGCGCGAATCGCTGAACCAGCGCTTTGCCTATATCGATCCGCTCAACTACCTGCAGATCGAACTGCTGCGCCGCTGGCGCGCCGACCAGGCCAAGCCGGGCAAAAAACCCGACCCTCGCGTGCGCAGCGCCATCCACCTGACCATCAACGGCATCGCGGCCGGCCTGCGCAATTCGGGCTAGCCTGGCCTCGCCGTTACATCCTCGTGCGGCGCAATGCCTAAATTCCTGACGGTTCCGCCCGTTATACCGCTTGAGGCGCATCATCGGCGCCGCCATCGCCTTACCGGAACCTGATCGGACCTGACATGACCGCCCGTTTTGCCGCCCTGCTGCTGCTTGCCCTGATGCTCGGGCCGGCCTGCGCGCAAAACCTGCCGCGCGATCATGCCGTCTACGACCTGGCCGCCACGCGCGACCTCCTGCTGGGCCAGACCACCATCTACGCCAGCTACACCAACAACAGTCCGGTCACGCAGCCGGCGCCCAAGGTCACCTTCGCCCTGTACGACAACAACGGCCAGGAGGTCGGCCGCCTGGTGGAACACGCCGACGCCGATCTGGCGCCGGGCCAGACCTGGCATATCCGGGCGTCCACGCCCCTGACCTTTGCCCGGTACCTCCCGGTGGGCGCTCCGCTGCCCCCGCCTCCGCCGGTCGTGCGCACCCGCATCCGGCGCAAGCCGATACACAAGGCCGTCGTCCACGCCAAGCCCGTGGCCAAGCCGGCGCCCAAGAAAACCTACGTCTACCGCAAGCCCGAGCTCTATGACTGGAGCAAGCACCGCAGCCCGGTGCCGCCCACCCATACCCGGGCGCCGATCCGTCCTGCCGCCCATCCCGCGCCGCACCCCGTAGCGCATCCCGCACGCCCTGCCAGCCCGGCAGCGCCGGCGTCCGCCGCGCAGACGGCTCCCGCGCAGCCTTCCGCAGCCTCCCCGGCCGCCAAATAAGGCCGCCAAGCGCGGCGCCAGCCCTCGTCCTGCGGCCCAATCACGGCACAGGCCCGTGCAGACCGACTACATCCTCAGGCAGGACTTCATGAAAGTCCGGCGGGCCTCGCCGCCCAGCCGTTGCGTGTTGGCCTGCGCATCGCAATCGTTCGCCCTTTGCTGCTGGGGACTGAGCGGCTTGTTGGCCGTGGCGGCCGTGGGATTTTGGCCGTTCATGCACGCGGTGAGGTAGGACTTGCGCGAATCGCCCTGCAAGCCCTGCGAACTGGCCAGGACATTGCAGTAGTTCATGAGCTGCTGCTGCAGCGTCAGCGTCTGGGCCCAGGCAGGCGCGGCGCAGCCGGCGGCCAGCACGGCGGCGGCCAGGACGCGGGAAAAGCAAGACATACATCCTCCGGAATCCGAGCGGGAATTGTCCTAATGTACAAGGAGTCTCTCTGGGCGGTCCAAGCAATGATTTGGCTGGATGGGACGCCAATATGGGAAAATCCCGCCAGCGCTACATTCATCAAAGGCCCCCATGTTCCCCAAACGCCTCACCGAAGGCTACCAGTCGTTCCTGAACGGCAGACTGCCCAGCGAAAGCAGCCGCTACCAGGCTCTGGCCGAGCGCGGCCAGAGCCCCGAAGTGCTCATCATCGGCTGCAGCGATTCGCGCGTTTCGCCCGAGGTCATCTTCGATGCCGGCCCGGGAGAGATGTTCGTGATACGCAACGTGGCGAACCTGGTCCCGCCTTGCGAAATCGACGCTGCCAGCACGTCCTACCACGGCACCAGCGCGGCCATCGAATTCGCGGTCAATGGCCTGAACGTCAAGCATATCGTCGTGCTGGGCCACGCTTCGTGCGGCGGCATACGCGCATTCCACGACGACGCCAAGCCGCTGTCCAAACTGAACTTCATCGGCAAGTGGATGTCGCAGATCGAGCCCGTGGCCGAGCGTCTCAGGCTGCAACCCGATGCCGGCAACCGCGACACCGACATCAAACGCCTGGAGCTGGCCGTGATCGAGCACAGCCTGGCCAATCTGCTCACGTTCCCGTCGATACGCAGCCGCTTCGCAGCCGGCGAACTGGACCTGCACGGTGCCTATTTCGGCGTGGCCACCGGCATGCTGTTCGTGCGCGATCCCGCCACGCGCGAGTTCCTTCCCTTTACCGAGATCGCGCAGCAGGGCTGATCCCGGGCCCGCGGTCAGGTGCCTTCCCAGGTCGGGCCGGGCACCTCGATATCGAACAGCTCCAGCACCCGCGCCACCGTGTGGTCCACCATTTCCTCGATGGAGCGCGGACTGTGGTAGAACGCGGGCAACGGCGGAAAGACGATGCCGCCCATCTCGGTCACGGCGGTCATATTGCGCAGATGCGCCAGATTGAACGGCGTCTCACGCACCATCAGCACCAGACGGCGGCGCTCCTTCAGCGTGACGTCGGCCGCGCGGGTGATGAGATTGTCGGACAAGCCATGCGCCACCGCCGCCAGTGTGCGCATGGAGCACGGCGCGATCACCATGCCCGCGGTCCGGAAGGCGCCGCTGGCCAGCGTGGCGCCGACGTCGCGCACGCTGTGCACGTGATCGGCCATGGCCTGCACCTCGTTACGGTCGATATCCAGTTCGTGCTTGATGTTGAGCACGCCGGAGGTCGATATCACCAGATGCGACTCGACGTCCTGCACATCCTGCAGGACCTGCAGCATGCGCACGGCGTAGAGGGCGCCCGTGGCGCCCGTGATGCCGATGACCAGGCGACGCATGACGGCGGCGGGGCTTGCGCGAGACAGGCCCGGCTCAGGCCGTGGCGCCCGACTCGTCAAGCAGCTTTTTCAGCTCGCCGTTCTCGTCCAGCTCGGCCATGATGTCCGAGCCGCCGACGAACTCGCCCTTGACGTAGAGCTGGGGAATGGTGGGCCAGCTGGAGAATTCCTTGATGCCCTGGCGCACTTCGTCGTCGTCCAGGACGTTGACGGTGACCAGCTTCTTGACGCCGTTGCCCTTGAGGATCTGGATGGCTCGGCCGGAAAAGCCGCATTGCGGGAATTGGGCCGTGCCTTTCATGAACAGCACCACGGGATGGGTGGTCACGGTTTCACGGATGAAGTCTTGGACGTCGCTCATTTTGGTCTCGATTAAAGCGGGTTTGAAGCCTGCTGGATAAGGATGGCCGGCCTAAGGGTTCTTCAGGCGCCCGGGCTGCCTTGAGCAATTCCGATGCCGCCGTATTCATCTGCTGATTATAGTTTTCCGCCAGAAATCCGCTCTATTCCCGCCAGGTCCGTGTGGCTATGCACGTCGCCGTAGCCGGCCTGGCGCAGCATGTCCCGCACGATCCGGGCCTGATCCCAGCCGTGTTCCAGCCAGAGCTGGCCGCCCGGCTCGAGCCGGCTGGCTGCCCCCACGACGATGCTGGCCAGGTCGGACAGGCCGTTGCCTGCGTCGGTCAGCGCGTCGCGCGGCTCGAAGCGCAGGTCACCTTCGGTCAGGTGGATATCGTCGCCCGCAATATAGGGCGGATTGCTCACGATCAGGTCGTAGCGTTCGCCTTCGGGCAAGGCGTCGTACCAGTCGCCCAGGTAAAAGCGCACATTCGCGCCCAGCGTGCGGGCATTGCCCCGGGCCACGGCCAGCGCGTCGGCGCTGCGATCGGTGGCCGTCACGCGCACGTGCGGACACGCCAGGGCGATCGACACGGCGACGACGCCGCTGCCTGTGCCCAGGTCCAGCACCCGCGCGCCCGGCCGGGCCTGCAGCAAGGCTACGGCCGTCTCGACCAGCAGCTCGGTATCGGGCCGGGGAATGAGCACGGCGGGAGTCACACGAAAACGGTGGCCCATGAACTCGCGCTCGCCCACCAGGTAGGCCATGGGTTCACCCGCCCGGCGCCGCCGGACCAGGGCCAGGTACGCCGCCTGCGCCTGCGGCGCGGCCTGG
>DAIDKG010000570.1 GCA_027450125.1 Bordetella sp.
CAGGAGACCGCCCTGTCCTGGCTGGGCCATGACGCGCGCGGCGCCGGCGTGCTGGCCACGGCCCAGCGCCATCTGCAGCTCCAGCATGCCCTGGCCGCGCTGTTGCCGCCGGGCCTGGGCGAAGTCTGCGCAGTCATCAAGCTGGACAACCGCCGCCTGGAACTGGCCGTGCCAGGGCCGGCCCATGCCGCCAAGCTGCGGCAGATGGCGCCCAGCCTGGCTCAGGCACTGTCCACGCGCGGATGGCTGCTCGATGAGATCGCAGTGCGGGTCCTTGCGAGCATGCCGCGCTCCGGCGGCCGCGCGGCGCGCCCGCCCAAAACGGCGCAGCCCCTGGGCGCGCAGGCCCTGGATGCTTTCGATGCACTGGGAAAAACCGTTCGGCCCGGACCTTTGGCCGACGCGATCGCGCGCTTGCTGGCGCATCACGGGCGTCGGGAGTCTTGAAGCGTTGGTGCTCTTGCGGCCATTGGGCGCCCGGGCGGTTCCGGGATGCGCGCCGCCGGCGGCGACTGCGCTCGCACGCCCGCGCCTCGGATGCGCTGCGCGCTCTTCGGCCCTAGGCGCATGAAAAGAAAAACGCCGCATCAGCGGCGTTCGCATCGCGGTGAGGCAAGACCTGGTCAGACCTGCGCCAGCTTCCATCCACGAAAGGCCGCGGGAGCTTCGGCCTGGGATTCGTAGGTGACGATTTCCCAGGCACTCTGGTCGGCCATCAGCGTGCGCGACAGCAGGTTGTTGAGCGCGTGGCCCGACTTGTTGGCCACATACCGTGCGACCAGGGGCTTGCCCAGCAGGTATAGGTCGCCGATTGCGTCCAGGATCTTGTGTTTGACGAACTCGTCGTCGTAGCGCAGGCCGTCGTTGTTGAGCACGCGGTACTCGTCCATGACGATGGCGTTGTCCAGGCTGCCGCCGCGGGCCAGCCCCATGGAACGCAAGGCCTCGACTTCATTGACGAAGCCGAAGGTGCGCGCACGGGCGATTTCGCGGGTGTAGGAATGCGTGGCGAAATCGACTTCGGCGAAATTGGCCGTGGAGTCGATTGCAGGGTGCTGGAAATCGATGGAAAAGGCCAGGGCGAAGCCTTCATGCGGCTCCAGGCGAGCCCACTTGGCATTGGCGCCTTCACCCTCGCGCACCTCGACAGGCTTCCTGACCCGGATGAAGCGCTTGGGCGCGTTCTGCTCGACGATACCGGCCGAGCGCAGCAGATACACGAAGGTCGCCGCGCTGCCGTCCATGATGGGGACTTCCTCGGCGGTGATGTCGATGTGCAGGTTGTCGATGCCCAGGCCGGCCAGGGCCGACATCAGGTGCTCGACCGTGGAGACGCGCACATTGCCCTTTTGCAGCACCGACGCCATGCGGGTGTCGCCCACGCCGTCCGCACGGGCGGGCAGATCGACGACCTCGGGCAGGTCGGTGCGGTGAAACACGATGCCGGTGTTCGCTTCGGCCGGGCGCAGGACGAGCTCTACCCGGCGTCCGGAGTGGACACCCACGCCGGTCGTGCGGACGAGATTCTGAATGCTGCGCTGGCGGAACATGGCTGGAATACGGATTTAATGCTTTTTATGACGTAGCATTGTAGCCCGGGCAACGCCTCTTGTGCTATTGATATGTCCCTTTTTGGTTGTCAATTACTTCACCCCATTACTGTCGTGATGATCGACCCCTCGCCCCGCGGGGACGCTCCACCCGCGGCCTGCCCAGGGGGAGGCAGGCCGCGGATTGAGGGAGGTGCAGCAAGCCAGCAAGCCCCGGCGAACCGGGGCAGGCCGGATCAGTCCGCCTGCTTGCGCAGAAACGCCGGAATATCGAAATGGTCCATGCCCGAGCTTTCCAGCGCGCGCACCTGGGCCGAGGCCTGGCTGCGCGGGTTGCGCATCACCGAAGGCACTTCCATGCCGCGGTAGTCGCCCTGCTGCTGTGCCACCGCAAATGCCATGTTGTCGGTGCCGGTGCGCAGTTCGGCGGCCACGGTCTGGACCAGTTGCGGACGGGCTGCGGCCTTGCCCAGGCCGGTGGCGACCACCGTGACGCGCAGATTCTCGCCCATGGCTTCGTCGTAGGCCGTACCGAAGATCACGGTGGCGTCTTCCGAGGCGTAGCCGCGGATGGTTTCCATGATCTCGCGGGTTTCGCGCATCTTCAGCGAGCGGCTGGCGGTGATGTTGACCAGCACGCCGCGCGCGCCGTTCAGATCCACGCCTTCCAGCAGCGGGCAGGCGATCGCCTTCTCGGCGGCGTTGCGGGCGCGATAGGCGCCGCTGGCGACTGCCGTGCCCATCATGGCCTGGCCCTGCTCGCCCATGATGGTCTTGACGTCCTCGAAGTCGACGTTGACGTTGCCCTCGACATTGATGATTTCGGCGATGCCGGCGCAGGCGTTGTGCAGGATGTCGTCGGCCGACTTGAAGCAGTCTTCCTGGGTCGCGTCCTCATCCATCAGTTCGTACAGATTCTCGTTGAGGACAACGATGAGCGAATGCACGTGCTTGCCCAGCTCGTTGATGCCCTCTTCGGCCATCTTCATGCGCTTGTTGCCCTCGAACGAGAAGGGCTTGGTCACCACGCCCACCGTCATGATGCCCAGTTCCTTGGCCACCTCGGCGACCACCGGGCCGGCGCCCGTGCCGGTGCCGCCGCCCATGCCGGCGGTGATGAACACCATGTGCGCGCCGTTCAGCGCCGCGCGGATTTCCTCGCGGGCGGTCTCCGCGGCGGAGCGGCCCTGCTCGGGCTTGGCGCCGGCGCCCAGGCCGGTGCGGCCCAGGCGGATCTGCACCGGCGCGTTGGTCGCGGCAAGCGCTTGCGCATCGGTATTGGCGCAGATGAAATCCACGCCGTTCACGCCGCTGCGGATCATGTGCGACACGGCGTTGCCGCCCGCGCCGCCCACGCCGACCACCTTGATGACTGTCCCTTTGGTACTGCTTTCAAGCATTTCGAAATTCATCATGATCACTGCTCCCTCTTTCCTAAAGGCAAATCACAAAAGTCCCCAACTAGCTGTGAATCGCCTCAAAGCAGGTGCCGATCTGTCGATCCGCACCGGTTTTGAAGCGCCTCTTCGGAGTCCGCGCCGCGCCGCGTGGCCCGGTCTCGCTCCCGGCGGTACTAGGAATCCGCCGCCCCTGCTCAATTCATGAACCACTCCTTCATGCGTCCCAGCACCGACTTGAAATTGCCGGCCTGATTGGCAACCTTGCGCCCGCGCAGGCGTTGCATGCGGGCTTCCTGCAGCAGGCCCATCACCGTGGAAAAGCGCGGATTGTGCATGACGTCGGCCAGGCTGCCCTCATACTCGGGCACGGCCACGCGTACAGGCTTGAGAAACACGTCTTCGGCCAGCTCGATCATGCCGGGCAGCTGCGCAGTCCCACCGGTGAGCACCACACCCGAAGCTAGCAGATCTTCATAGCCCGATTCGCGCACAACTTGCTGCACGAGGTTAAAGAGTTCTTCGACGCGCGGCTCGATCACCGCACCCAGGGCCTGGCGCTTGACCTGGCGCGGCCCCCGGTCGCCCAGGCCGGGCACCTCGACGGTTTCGTCGGGACTTGCCAGCACCTGCTTGGCCACGCCGTAGCGCAGCTTGATTTCTTCGGCATCCGGCGTGGGAGTGCGCAGCATGGCGGCGATATCGTTGGTGATCTGATCGCCGGCGATCGGTATGACCGCAGTGTGGCGGATGGCTCCGCCGGTGAAGATCGCCACGTCCGTGGTGCCTCCGCCGATATCGACCAGCACGACGCCCAGCTCCTTCTCGTCGGAGGTCAGGCAGGCCAGGCTGGAAGCCAGCGGTTGCAAAATCAGGTCCTGCACTTCCAGGCCGCAGCGGCGCACGCACTTGACGATGTTCTGCGCCGCGCTCACCGCGCCGGTCACGATATGCACACGCACTTCCAGCCGCAGGCCGCTCATGCCGATGGGCTCGCGGATGTCCTCCTGGCCGTCGACGATGAATTCCTGCGTCAGCACGTGCAATACCTGCTGATCGGTCGGGATGTTCACCGCCTTGGCCGTCTCGATCACGCGGGCCACGTCGGTGGCGGTCACCTCCTTGTCCTTGACGGCCACCATGCCGCTTGAATTGAAGCTGCGGATGTGGCTGCCGGCGATGCCGGTATAGACATCGCGGATCTTGCAATCGGCCATCAGTTCGGCTTCTTCCAGCGCGCGCTGGATCGAATTGACGGTGCTCTCGATGTTGACCACCACGCCCTTGCGCATGCCTCGCGATTCATGCTGGCCCAGGCCCAGCACCTCGAAGCGCCCTTCCGGCAAGATCTCGGCCACGACGGCAACCACCTTGCTGGTGCCGATGTCCAGGGCGACGATGAGGTCCTTGATATCACGGGTCATGGCGTTATCGCTTCTTGATGGAGGATTTGGATTCGGATTTGGAATATCGGTTCGCCTGCAGCGGCGCCAGCGCCAGCGCGAAGCCGTTGGGATAGCGCAGGTCGGCCCGCGTCACTTCGCGGCCGTCGAGCTTGCCCTGCAGCTCGGGCCATGCCTGCACGAAACGCTGGATGCGCGCGGAGAACGACATGGCGCCGGGAATGCCCATCGGATCGGGAATGTCCGCGGACGGGTCTCGTCCCAGATCCAGCACCAGGCCGTTGGACAGCGTTACGCGCCAGGCATAGCGCGGACTCAGATCCAGCTCGGCCACGCGCAGGTTCAGCGGCGCGAACCAGCGCGCCAGTTCGGCATAGCGCTGCACCACCAGCTCCTGGCTGCCGTCGGGCCCGGAAAACTGCGGCAGTCTGGTGTCGTCGTCCAGTTCGCCCGTATTGGCCGTGAACGCCTCGCCCCAGGTATTGATCATCTGGTTCTCGTTCCACAGCGCCAGGGGCTGGTCCTCCTGGATGCTTACGCGCAAGGCATCGGGCCATATGCGTCGCACCGACGCGCGCCTCACCCAGGGCACCGACTCGAACAGGGATCGCACCTGGTCGAGATTGACCGTGAAGAAATTTCCCCTGACGCGTCCGGCGATCTGGGAACGCACGGCGCCCGCCGACAAATAGTGCAGGGAGCTGTCCGGCGCCGGCTCCAGGTCGATGCTGCGCAGGGCGAAATACGGTCGTTGCGACACCCATACGACGCCAGCGGCCAGCATGGCCGCTACCGCCAGCACGGCCAGCGTGTTGGCGATTACGTTGATGGTGCGAGCGTCGTTCCACACGTAAGGCTCCTGGTCAGCTCGCGCGCGCCGGGCTGCGCAGTTTGCACGACGCATCGGCAAGAATGGCCACGCACAGATCGGCATAGCTCATGCCCGTGGCACGCGCCGCCATCGGCACCAGCGAATGGCCCGTCATGCCGGGCGACGTATTCATCTCCAACAGCCAGGGCTTTCCGGCGCGATCCAGGATGAGATCGGCGCGCCCCCATCCCTCGCAATCCAGCGCGCGGTAGGCGCGCACGACGATGTCCTGGACTTCCTGCGTCAATCCCTCGGGCAGTTGCGCGGGGCAGAGGTACTGCGTGTCGTCGGAGAAGTACTTGTGTTCGTAGTCGTAGTTGCCCCCGGGCGCGACGATCTCGATGATGGGCAGCGCGCGCGCCGCGGCGCCCGTGCCAAGCACGGCCACGGTCAGTTCGCGGCCTGTGACGAAAGCCTCGGCCAGCACTTCGCTGTCGTATCTGGCCGCCGTGTCATACGCCTCTTTCATGTCGGAATACCCCGACACCTTGGCGATGCCGACGGTCGACCCTTCATGCGGTGGCTTGAGTATGAGCGGCAGGCCCAGACGGTCGGGCACCAGGCGCAGGTCCGCGCCGGCGCTCAGCACCTCGAAGGCCGGCGTGGGCAGGCCGTGCTGCAGCCAGATCCGCTTGGTCATTATCTTGTCCATGGCCAGGCTGGAGGCCATCGTGCCGCTGCCGGTATAGGGAATGCCCAGCAGCTCGAGCGCACCTTGCATCGCTCCGTCTTCGCCGTAGCGGCCATGTAGGGCGATGAACACGCGGTCGAAGCCCGCCTGGGCGAGCTCGGCCAGGCCGTGCTCGCCGGTATCGAACAGGTGCGCGTCCACGCCCTTGCTCAACAGCGCCTCCTGCACGCCCTTGCCGGACATCAAGGAAATCTCGCGTTCGGCGGATCGTCCGCCGTACAGTACGCCTACCTTGCCGAAATCGTTCATACCCGCTCCCCCATCTGAGCCGGCACGCGGCTGATCGATCCTGCGCCCATCACGATCACTACATCGCCGTCGCGGGCGAAGTCGCGAATGGCTTGCGGCAATTCCGCCACATCTTCGACGAAAACCGGCTCAACCTTGCCGGCCACGCGCAGGGCCCGCATCAGCGAGCGGCCGTCGGCGGCAACCAGCGCGGATTCGCCCGCCGAATACACTTCGGTCAGCAGCACGGCATCGGCCGATCCCAGCACGCGCACGAAGTCCTCGAAGCAATCGCGGGTGCGGGTATAGCGGTGCGGCTGAAAGGCCAGCACGATGCGCCGGTCGGGCCAGGCGCCGCGCGCCGCAGCCAGGGTCGCGGCCATTTCGACGGGGTGATGGCCGTAGTCGTCCACCAGCGCGAAACTGCCGCCGCCGTGCTCGGCCGGCACCGGCATCTCACCCCATTGCGTGAAGCGCCGCCCCACGCCCTTGAACGAGGCCAGGGCCTGTGCGATCGCCGCGTCATCCACGCCCAGCTCGGTCGCCACGGCGATGGCAGCCAGCGCGTTGCGCACATTGTGCAGGCCGGGCAGGTTCAGTTCGATCTGCAGCGCGGGAAGATCGGCGTCGCGCAGGCGGCGCTGCACGCGAAAATGCATGCGGGTGCCCTGCGCGCGCACGTCTTCGGCACGCACCTGCGCCTCGGGATTCAGGCCGTAGGTCGTGATGGGCCGCGACACGAAGGGCATGATCTCGCGCACGTTGGCATCGTCCACGCACAGCACTGCGCTGCCGTAGAAGGGCAGGCGCTGCGTGAACTCGATGAAGGCGCTCTTGAGCCGGGCCACATCATGCCCGTAGGTGTCCATGTGATCGGCATCGATATTGGTGACGATGGCCATCACCGGCAGCAAATTCAGGAACGAGGCGTCGGACTCATCGGCTTCCACCACGATGAATTCACCCTGCCCCAGCTGCGCATTGGCGCCCGCCGAATTCAATCGCCCGCCGATCACGAAGGTGGGATCCATGCCGCCGGCGGCCAGCACACTGGCCACCAGGCTGGTGGTGGTCGTCTTGCCGTGGGTGCCGGCGACGGCGATGCCGCGCTTCAGGCGCATCAGCTCGGCCAGCATCACGGCGCGCGGAACCACCGGAATGCGCGCGGCGCGGGCGGCCAGCACTTCGGGATTGTCGCCGGCCACAGCGGTGGAGGTCACGATGGCGTCGGCGCCGGCGACGTTGTCCGCGGCGTGGCCGATCGCCACGCGCATGCCCAGGCCGGACAGCCGGCGCGTCACGGCCGATTCGTTGAGATCGGAGCCGCTTATCTGGTAGCCCAGGTTGAGCAGCACCTCGGCGATCCCGCTCATGCCCGAGCCGCCCACACCGACGAAATGGATGTGCTGGATACGGTGTTTCATGCAGGCCTCCGCCCAGCCGGCCCAAGGAGGCCGGGCCTGCCTGCAAGGGTGGCGACGTTGGTAAGCGTGGAGTTCATCATTTGTTTGCCGCCTGTTCGCAGACGTCGGCGATGTCGATGGCCGCTTGCGGGCGCGCGCGCGCTGGCCCGTTCGGCGACAGTTTGGAGTTCGGGGCGCGAGCGCCGGCCCAGCCAGTCGGCCAGCCACTCGGGCGTCAGGGAGGCTTGCGGCTGCAGCCAGGCGGCGTGCGCGTCGCTCAGATACCTTGCGTTGGCGGTCTGGTGATCGTCGATGGCGTGCGGGAAGGGCACGAACAGCGCGGCCGTCCCCACTGCCGCCACCTCGGCCACCGTCATGGCGCCGGAGCGGCAGACCAGCAGGTCGGCCTGGCTCATGGCGCCGGCCATGTCGTCGATGAAGGCGCGGCAATCGGCCTGCACGCCCGCATCGGCGTAGGCCTGCCGCAGCGCCTGGATGTGCTGCTCGCCCGCCTGGTGCACGACACTGGGACGCGACTGCACCGGCAATTGCGCCAGCGCCTTGGGCAGCACCTCGTTGAGCGCCTGCGCGCCCAGGCTGCCGCCCACGACCAGCAGGCGCAGGGGGCCGGTGCGGCCCGCATAGCGCTGCGCCGGCGCAGGCTGGGCGCACAAATCGGCGCGCACCGGATTGCCCAGCGCCTGGCCACGCGGCAGCACGTCGGGAAAACCGCTGAGCACGCGGCGCGCCAGGCGCGCCAGCCAGCGATTGGCCGTGCCGGCCACGGCATTCTGTTCATGCACCACCAGCGGCATGCCGCGCAGCGCCGCGGCCACGCCGCCCGGAAACGCCACATAGCCGCCCATGCCCAGCACCACGTCGGGACGCACCTGCGACAACAGCGACCAGGCCTGGCCCAGCGCTCTGGCCAGCGTCAGCGGCAAGCGCAGCAGAACGCCGACGCCGCGGCCGCGCACACCGGCAAAGCGCAGCGGCACCAGATCGTATCCGCGCGCCGGTACCAGTTTGCCTTCCATTTTGTCGGGGTTGCCCAGCCAGAGCACGCGCCAGCCGCGCGAACGCAGTACGTCGGCCACCGCCAGGCCGGGCATGATGTGCCCACCGGTGCCGCCGGCCATGATCAGGATGGTGCGCTGACTCATGCGGCCCCCGTGGCGCTGCGCGCCATTGCCCCGGGGGGCAATTTGCACTTGAGGCAGCCTGGCGTGTCCATGACGCTCATACCCGCCCCCCGCGCATCAGGATCCGATTCTCGATGTCGACGCGCAACAGCAGCGCCAGTGCGCACAGGTTCATCACGATGCCCGAGCCGCCGTAGCTCATCAAGGGCAGCGTCAGCCCCTTGGTCGGCAGCAACCCCAGGCACACGCCCATATTGATGAACGCCTGCACGCCGAACCACAGGGCCACGCCATGCGCGGCCAGTCCGGCAAACGTGCGCTCCATGGCAATGGCCTGCCTGCCGATGTCAAAGCCGCGCTGCACCAGGATGCCGAACAGCACCAGCACTCCCATCACGCCGACAAAACCCAATTCTTCTCCAACCACGGCCATCAGGAAGTCGGTGTGCGCTTCCGGCAAATAGTGCAATTTCTCGACGCTGTCGCCCAGTCCCACGCCAAACCACGCGCCGCGCCCGAAAGCGATGAGCGAATGCGACAGCTGATAGGCGCTGCCATATGCATTGGCCTGGTTCCAGGGGTCCAGGTAGGCGAAAAGGCGAGCCCGTCGCCACGGCGATATCCAGATTAGCAGCAGAAACAGGCCCAGCAGCACGCCCAGAAGGCTGCTGAAATACTTGCCGTTGATGCCGCCCATGAACAGCACGCCGATGGAAATCGCGACGATCACCATGAAAGCGCCCAGGTCCGGCTCCAGCAGCGACAGCAGCCCCACCGCGCCCAGCGCGCAGGCCATGGGCATGAAGCCGCGCAGGAATGCCTGCATATGCTCCTGCTTGCGCACCGTATAGTTGGCGGCATAAACCACTGCTGCGAGCTTCATCAGCTCGGAAGGCTGGAAGTTGATCGGCCCCAGCCCGATCCAGCGGCGCGAACCGTTGACCTCGCGACCGATGCCGGGCACCAGGACGACCACCATCATCAGCAGTGCGAAGACAAAGAGCGGCACGGCGAGCTTTTCCCAGGTCTGCACCGGGATGGTCAAGGTCACGAGCGCGCCCACCAGGCCGATGCTCATGAAGATGGCATGCCGGGCGATGAAATAGTAGTGGCCGTAGACCGAATAGCGCGGGCCGTCGCCCAGCGCGATCGAAGCCGAGTACACCATCAGCAGGCCCAGCATCAGCAAGGCCGTCGCCGACAGCACCAGCGGCAGGTCGAAATTGCGCATTTGCGTGCGCCCGGGGCGCACGGCATTCACGCTGGCGGTAGGGCCGGTATACGGCGCGCTGCTCATTGCTACACCTCCCCCCGGTCCAGGGCCAATTCCTCGACTTCGGCCGCGAAAGCCTGGCCTCGATGCGAATAGCCGCGGAACATGTCGAAACTGGCGCAGGCCGGCGACAGCAGCACGGCGTCGCCGGGTTGGGCCAACTCGGCCGCGCGCCGCACGGCGTCGCGCATCGAATCGGCACGTACGCCGGGTACGCCGCTCGCGGCCAGCGCCTGCCCGATCGCCGGGCCGTCCTCGCCGATGAGCACCACGGCTCGCGCATGGCGCGACACCGGCGCCACCAGCGGCGAAAAATCCTGCCCCTTGCCCAGTCCGCCCGCAATCAGCACCACGGTCTGGCCCAGGCCCTCCAGCGCGGCCACCGTGGCGCCCACATTGGTGCCCTTGCTATCGTTGATGTAGTCCACGCCGCCCACGTTGCGCACAAAGGCGGCGCGATGCGGTTCTCCCGAATAATCGCGCAACGCGCGCAGCATGGGGCCCCAGCCCAGGCCCAGTACCCGCGCCAGTTGCAGCGCGGCCAGGGCATTCATGGCGTTGTGCAGGCCGCGGATGCGCAGCGCATCCATCGGCATCAGGCGGTTCAGGCGGCCGGCGGCGCGCACCGGCTCCGGCGCGTCTTTCTTGCGCCGCCCCGGCGCGGCGACCGGCGCCTCGAAGTCGCTGGACTCGCAACTGGCCAGCCAGGCCACACCCTGCCCAAGGTCCAGGCCCATGTCGCCCTCCAGCTCGGGCAGATCGCCGCCAAAGCTGCGCACGCCCGTCCCCTGCAGCCCAGGCACCATGGCTACGGTGATCGGATCGGCGCGATTGACGATGGCCACCCGGGCCATGCCCAGAAGACGCGCCTTGGCCTGTGCATA